>JANOVT010000001.1:0-21830 GCA_031417525.1 Flavobacteriales bacterium
TGTGTAATCTGCGTTTAGGTAGTACACACTGAAACGCAGATTACACAGATTCAATCGCAGATTTTCGCAGAACCTTAGTCATTGATTTTAAAAGCCTCCACTTTGCAGAATCTCTCATTTAATCAATTCTGTCCTTACAAAAAAAAAGAAAGAGGCCCTTCTTTTTTGTGACAGTTGTATCGCTGCAACAAATCAGTCGGGCTCCGGGCATTAGTTGTCACTAATGTTATGCTACATTTTTTACAACCTTTCCCTTAACCAAAACAAACGATAGAATTGAAAGAAGAACTAAAATCATCAACGCGCGCTCAATGGGTACTTTGAAATTTTTAATGATGATCGGGAACAATTCTTTTTTCGGCTCAATAGTTTTTTGACCATTCATCTGTGAAGTGTATTCGTTCAAATATGATTCACTTCCTGTTTTGCTCCAGCCTGTGAGTGCGCTTACTTCATCCACTTCACGAGTTCTTTTATTGTAAAGCGTTTCCAGGTATTCCTGACCGGCATCGCAAGTTAAATCGCCGTTAGCAGGATGGGTGAGTATATACCTGCACTGAAAATTTTCGTTGTTGGGAGTTTCTTGAAATTGTAGATCAGCAGGGAATTTATTGCGACTATACCTCACATGTAGTCTCGTGAAAAAGATGGTCTGGCCTTGAGTATTATAGAGCCAATCGACACCTGCTTCTGTAAAATCCTGATTTACCGGTGGCGGTCCAACACATGGATCGCAATGCATACTGTTGTACGGACTGACATTCCACGCGTATTCAAGAAATACAGCATTGCGACCTTCGCTGACATACGATTTTTCAAAAAGGGCTTTATAAAAATCACCGAATTTGGCTTGAATGTATAATGGGATATTTCTGTCTGTAGGCAATTTGACTGTGCGGTAATTCGTGCATTCAACACGGCCTGTTTTAGTAAATGCATAAACAATCATGTCTTGTGATCCCTGACTGTTAGCCATGCCAAGACGAAGAGGCAGCATAAATTTCTTATGATCGAAAGAGAGTTGCAACGGGCGCAAATATTCGGAATGCATGTCTTTCATTTTATCAAGATTCACCTTCACAACAAAAAACTTCATATTGCTTTTGATGTAGGGCTCGAGTACTTCTTCTGCTTTTGTCGGAATGCTGTAACCATTTAAAATAAGCCAGTTCTTCAAACCATTTGATTCCGTCGCAGAAAGGATGAGGATGTCATATTCTTCTATTTCATATTGAGCTTCGATTGTTACTCCAAAATCCATCGGAGCAGAGCAGAGTGCAATTTTACTTGTGGTCTCGGCCATTCCACTCCATGTATAAGTCATATCATCCTCTACTACAGTATTTCCACATGGATTTGCATCGTAGTATTCAACGACACGTGGTGCAGAATAATCATTTAAGGCATCGAACAACCGCCTCTCCACAACACGTATGTCTTCTTTTTTGAGAACTACCGGCACCGGAACGACCATCGCAAAGTCTTTCAGATTTCCTTGAAAATCGCTGCTCATGGTGATCACGTTTTTGGTTCCGTTCCTAACCATGATCACTTCACTTTTATTATTAAAAAGTTTTGCATCCGCTTTTGCGACATAAAAGCCACAGAATGCGTAGGATGTGTTGAATGCAATCATGCAGATTGCAAGCGCACAAATTGTTTGAATTTTCTTTTTCATGTGAATCAAATTGAAAGTTGAGTTTTTATACATTTTCAGATTGGCTATTGTTGAATGGAAAGAGGCTGCTTTTTTTTCAGCCAATGAAACGCAGGCTTTTTAATGAGCATGTCGAATACTGGAGTGAAGGGAGTGGCAAAAAAGAGTACCCAGAATGGCGCGCCATTTATGAATTTAAAATTGGCGAGATAAAAACTGACTCCACCAACTAGAATAGACCAGATGATTCTGGTGCTGCGGGCGTTTGGAGTTGTCATCGGATCAGTGATCATGAACAAAGCAAACAACCAGAGTGAACCGCTGCTGAGTTTGAGCAGGAGCACATCCCATTCCCACCCAAGATATAAAATGGTTCTGCAATATTCCAAAAAGCCGAATGTGAGCATGAAGGCAATTCCAGTTTCCAGTCTTTTGATATTACTGAGTACTGCTAATCCGCCACTAGCGATTATAAATACGAGAAGTGCGCCGCTTCCCCATTGACCAGGCGATATCCATGATTCTCCGCTCAACAGAATCATCAGTACTATCCCAAAATTGGCCGGATTCCAAAGATGTTTGCCGTTGAGTTTTACCAGAAATTTTTGTCCGATTGCAAAAAGCGCTGCGAAAAGAAAAAGCCAGGGCGAATTCGCTTTCATGAGCAGAGACAAGCCAAGCGAAGTGATCATCGCACTCTTCATCGAATGAGCAGGAACACCGGCGAATCGGATTGCCAGAAGTTGAGCAATCAAACATCCTCCAAACGCAGCGAGGTATTTGCGCCAGTCAGCATCCCAACCTAATGAAAGAATGCCATAGCATAAAAAACCTACCTGTGATATAATCTGGAAATGTCGGCCATCTGACCGAAGCCATTGAATGAAAGTTGAAATTCGGGAAGCAGTCATGTTTTGGTGAATTTGACTTGCTGTACCTCCGAAAAAATCTTCCGTTCATTCCCGGTTCATTTTTTTGCAAAAAAAAACGCGGATCGTAAGTTCTCTACCTTATTCACCGCGTTGCTTTCACATTGTGGAAAGTGTTGATTGAAACGATGGTTTGTGGCGTGGGGTTACCGGTTACTATGTTAATTTTGACACATGTACTTTTTCAAGATGAAATATATTTTCTCAGCAATCTGTCTCATTGCGTTTTCGATGACAGGACCCTCGCAATTTTTGCTAAAGAAAGAAGTGGACGGTGTGCAGTTTTATACCAAATGGGGACACGAAAAATGGTTGAGTAAAAAGAGTCCAAAAGTCCTTTTGGTGAAAATCGTCAACACAACACCTTACGCCGTTGAATTTGATCTGGGAGTTGAGTTTTTTATGAATATGATGCTTATCGAAGAGAGCAAAGCGAAATCATATTGTCTGAGTGGAGGTAAAACACTGCTTCCAAGGGTTTCCGGACTACTTTACAAACCTGAAGGAGTTGACCCCGATTCACTTGATTCGTTCGAATTATCCGGTCTGGACATAAAAAAAGCAACCATTAAAGATTGCAGTGCCTGGGATCGTAAATGAGCCCAATCAATTTATGTCAGGATTCAGTTGATATACTCATCGATCACTTCCCGCAAATGCGCTTCCATGTTCTGGGCATCGATCATCTGGAATTTCTGTGGTACAACAAATTCCTCATCATCAACAGGTTCAAATTTGACTTCTTTAGCCCGGAGACGCATGAACATACCATATTGCTCCACATCATAACCCATCAGAAACCCATCGATTTCGGAAAATGGATTCCACCAGTTGGAAGTCTCAATTCCTAATCCTTTAGTATGGTAGATTTCAATCGAAGGCAGTGAATCGATGAGTGAGTGTGCAATCGTTTTGTTGCAAACATATCCGGCGATTGCCAGTGTCTCACTCGTTGTTTCCAAACGGTATTGTGGATATTGCTGGTACCAGGCTTTGGTTTCTTCTTCATTGAGCGCCATACCATAACGCTTCGACATATTCTTCAGCAATTGAATGAAAGTCCTGTTTTCACAATCAATAATGAAATCTGTTTTCATGATATCATAACTCGAAGCAATTTGAGAGTGCATCTTGTTTCCTTTGAAATGAAAAATCATTTCAGTTGGAAACAGATCCATCATGACAGAATTTTTTTCAAACGGATAAGTGATGGAATAGATGATGGTACCTTGTAAGTCATTTGACGAAACTTTTCGTTTGCCACAGGCACAATAGAAGCAAGCACAGAGAATCAATGCAATGACAGGGATATAATGCCGGGAGGATTTCAAAGGGTGGGTTTTGGTACGTTTGTATCAAAGCATTCCTACGAGAGCTTTCAAGCATTGGTTACAGTTGTCAGGTTTCTTTTGATCTTTGCAAAAAAAAATTGCAAAGTTCTAATTCCATTTTGATGATCAGGCCCGCTGCCTTCCGATTCAATGAGCAAACGGCGGTCAATAATTTTTATCAAAAGGGACAGAATATCATTTCAAACGAGGAAATAACTCATCTGGCAACTCTTGAATTCGACACGTTCGTTTTGCTTTTAAGAGAAAAAGGCATCAATGTCCTGGTCATGGATGATTCACCTGTTCCGCCCACTCCGGACAGCATTTTCCCGAATAACTGGATTAGTTTTCATGGAAATCATACCTATGTACTATATCCAATGTTTGCTCCAAACAGACGACTGGAAAGGTCTGTAGAGGTTATTCAGTTTGTTCTTTCATCTTTCACTGAACAATACAATTGCATCGACTATTCACCTTATGAAAAGGAAAATCTATTTTTAGAAGGAACTGGTAGCCTGGTACTCGATCGTGAAAACAGGTTGGCCTATGCAGCAATTTCTGCCAGAACGGATGCGGACCTTGTGACGAAATGGTGCGAGGAGCTGGGATACCATCCGATCATTTTTCATGCTAACCAAACGATGAATGGAAAGCGCGAACCAATTTATCACACGAATGTGATGATGTGCATAGGCACCAACTTTTGTGTGATTTGCACAGATTCAATAGATGACATGGAGGAAAGAGCACTTGTGATTTCCAACTTGAAAAACACGCACAAGGAAATTATCCTTATCTCGGAAAAGCAGGTGGATGAATTTGCGGGTAATATGTTGGAGCTTCGTCGTGAAGATGGATTTTATGTTGTCATGTCAACTCGTGCCTTCCGGTCATTAAGTGAAAGCCAGCTTCACCAGCTTCAAAAGCACGGTGAAATTATTCATTCGAACCTCGATACAATCGAAACATTCGGCGGGGGAAGTGCACGATGCATGCTCGCTGAATTGTTCTGAGTCCCTTTTCAAATCCATGCTTTCGGTTAAATATTGTTTTTTTGAGCCGATTCCCAGTTTTATCTGATAAGAAGTCAGATGTAAGAGGTCAGAGGACTTGAAATTTTACACAAAATGACACTGGTCTTTTAGCGATCGACGAAAAGAACTATTTTGTTTGCAATGTCGAAGTTTATACGCGGGTGAACTTATTGTTTTGTGACCAAATAAGATTATGAAAGAGCCATTTATACTTTTTAAACAAGGCTTGATTTGATCACTTTTTCACTGAGCCAAGCGGACGTAATTGGTGATAAAATTCAGTAATCATGCTGCACAACCAGCTTCTCAACCTTCAAGACTTTATCATCAACCGAAAAAGAAATCGTGTAAACACCTGATGCAAAATCAGAAACATCCAGACCGAAGTTGATATTACCTCCCCAGGTCGTGTGTCTCTTGATTTCTCGACCACTCATGTCGTTGATGACCAATATGCCATGCAACATCGGATCTTTGGATTGCAGGTAAATATTGGTTGTTCCATTCGCAGGATTCGGGTACACCATAAAATTTGCTTCTTCATTTTGCTCAAGTATGTCCACCTGACAGCCTGGAACAACACAACCATATTCATCTGTTTTTACAACCCAGGCATCTTTTTCAGTAAAGCGTTCATCATCCGGATCTACAGAAACGGTTTCACCCGCTGCTACATATCCGCCTTCAGGTGCTTCCACGACATCATAAAATAGATTCTCAGCAAGCACACTTGGCTCATAGTATCTTGTCCACATCACCTCTCCTTCACTACTGAATTTGGCCATGAAGCCTTGACTGTTGCTATCAAACTCCTGATAGCGTCCTGTTGTGCCGACACATAAAAAGTTACCATCTGTGGTTGGAATGATGGTGTGTGTATGAAAATTATACATCAGATAATCAGGACCTATTTCACGAGTCCAAATTGTATCCATTTCCGAGTCAAGTTTTACGAGAAGGTGCCTGCCTTTCGGGTTGGAACCTGAAAATTCATGCACAATAGATCCACACCAATAAAAATTACCTTGTCCATCCGGCATCAAACCTTCAGCTGTGCTGTTGTTGTACTCACCGAGCTCATAGTTTTGTGCGCCGATATATTGACCATCAGCGTTCAAGACCCAAATTTTTGGCGCCGGTTCATAGTCTTCCACGTCTTCATATCCACCGATCCAGAATTCTTGCTGATCGTCAGACTCGGCAACATTCACACTTAAGCGGTATTTGGTACCTGGTCCGAAATATGAACTCCAGATCACATTACCCGAAGTATCGAGCTTCATGACCCAATTGTCGGCATCTGTGGTGTTGAATACCGCCATGCCTTGAACAACAAGATTGCCGTCATGTGTTGGTCTGATAGTGTAGAGACCATGATCATGAATCGAATCACCATACAATCTGGTCCAGAGTGTATCGCCTTCAGGAGAAAATTTGATCAACCTTCCCATCAATGAATCAATATCATCAACCCTGTTGTTGTAGGTTCCTGCTGCCCAAATATTATTCTCACTATCAACAAAAGTTTCATTCGCCCATCCCAAGCCTGTGAACTGTGAAGAATCACTGTAGTATTTACGAAACAATAACTCGCCATCATCATTGATTTTGTAGTAGGCGAGATTCCAGATGTAATAATTTATATTGTTTTCCTCAAAAAAGAGCTGTTCGGTCAGCAAAAGCGCATAACCATCGCTTATCCGATCAATATTCCGGCAAGTGATGGCAGTGTTGTCCAAATCATCACTATACCGATTATTCCATGTTTGTGAAAACATGGTATGAACCGAAAGCAAGAATAGCATGAATATAGCAAATTTCATTGTTATAAAAGTATACCGGGAAGTTTTGACCACAGATCTTTTCAGTTCATTATTTGGAATTTATTAGTTGCTACAACTTCGTTATTCAAGACCAAATCAAAAATGTATTGACCATTTTCGAAGTTAGTACTGTTAAGTTCAGTAATACCATAACCCGCAGTAATATTTTCTTCATGAACCAAAGCTCCTTTCAAATCAAATATTCTGATGAACGCAGACTGACGTTCCGTTGGCAACACATATGTAATGTAAAATGCTCCTGAAGCTGGATTCGGATAAACTCCAGACAACTGCGGCATTTTTTTCTCCTGTTTTATTTTTAAAGAACGCAATGTTTCGTCAGGAAGGATAAGGATTTCTTCGGTCTGCACCCCGGTGAGTAATTCCAAAAGCGCCGCTGCCCTCCCGCTGCCGAATTTTCCTGTAATTGCCAAATCTTGCAAGGTGGCTATTTCAGTCTCAGTTATTGAGCTACCGCCATCATGTTTCAATGAAAGTAATACTTCTCCAAATTCCTTCCAGACGTCGTACTGCTCATCTTCATTGTAAGAAGCTAACAATTCTTCCGCATCTGCATACTTACCTTCCGCTAAAAGGATAGCCACTTCGGTCCTAATTCTTTTATTTTGATCATAATCCAACTCTGTGGCTAACAGGTCTTTAATCTCTTGGGTTAGATATGTCTCATTGTTCGTGTGAATGAGCTGTGCCCTGATATAATTGCTCAAAGCCCTATCTTTCTCTTGCTTCTCTTTCTTCAGCAAGTCTTCAGTGTTTATTCGAGCATTTGTACCTGTCTGATACTGCGTTAGCAAAGCATCTAAAAAAGATGCAAGTGGCATATCTTTTTGATATTCCAGCCAAGTAGCAGGGTTGAGTGGCGAATTGGCTAATAAGACTTCACAAAGATGCCATTGATTCATTGCAGGATTCCTTTTCATAGCAGCTATCAAAATATCACTACTGCAAAATGGTGAAGCCTCCAATAACAATTGTCTTACCTCTGATGAAGTATTATTAGGGTTTTGCACATAAGTAAGCAATAATTCTGTATTTCCATTGTCCATCAGTACGTATAATATTCCTTGAATTTCTTGAATACTTGTTCTTTTTTCAAGCACTTTTTCATGCAATAAATGAGGATCACTTTCGTCTCTCTTTACTTTAGGACAACCTTGATTTCTTGAAGTCAAAATAACATTTTCAGTAGGACTGGGAATAACTTTGTTACTAGTTCTATACTCAGGAATAACATTGAAATTGCTATTCGGGTCATGATGCCAATACACCAAAAATTCTGAATTTTCGCTTACAAAATAATCACCCTCGTCATGCACTCCGCTATTATCAAAGATATTTCCTGCTGGTGCACTCGGATCATTAAGCGAAGAGCTACCTTGATAGAGCGCAATTTGAGCACTGTGGGTGAGCGCCAAATCGTACTCGCAATTTTGATATAACCCACACAACATTTCAAGTCCGTCTAGATCTGTTTCTTCATTTTGATTGATCCCCTGAGCAATACTTCCTGCATAAAGATTATGAAAGTCATTTAAATATATTTCATTGGTTTCTGGGCCTGAGGATGTAATCCAGACACCCACAGTTCTGTTGTTATTAGGTGTGTTGGTTGTAAAATAATTTCTCCGCATATTATAACCTGTGCATTCGTTGAGACTCATCCCGTAGTAAGAATTAAGTGAGGATAAAGCATCAGGTTCATCAGGATCAGAAAAGCTAAAAGGAGGTATAAAAAATTTGTTTCTAACGAGGTATGGATCTGCACAGGCTAGCAGATAAATTCCTCGAAGGTTATTTCGGAATATGCAAGTTGAAATTGACACCTTGCTGTAGCCATCAGGTCCTAATGACCTTATCGCATAAGAGAGGTTTTCAAATTCCGATGGTATAATATCATCATTTGTATCATCCAAGGTTTCACCTGTAATCATATTCGGTTCGCATTCTCCGCTCAAAGGCAATGACTGCGCGCATCTCCCGCCAACAATATAACTGGCCACAATCGAATATATGCCCTTACCTCTTTGGTGCTTGTTGTAAACGGTTAGGGCGTCTCCATATATTTTCCAATTGCAGGAGGTGAATCTAACGCCATGCACATCGTACATGCTTACTCTTGTATCAAGTGTACTTCCGCCACCGAGTACTTTTTCTGTTACTTCGAAATTGCAATTGGTGAATGTCGATTTGTTCGCAAGCAGAATAGTTGGGTTTAGACATGTCCCGCCCGCAAAATTCTGGTATGACAAAAACTCAACGTCTTTTCTGTTGTTGCGAAATGTTGAATTCGCCGCCTTAATAATTCCACCGGTTTTTGCCCAATCGTATTGCCAGGTTGGAGTAGTGCTTGCAAGATTGCCGGTGCGTATCGCACATTGTGCGTGCTCTATGATCGCTCCGTTCAATAACTCTACGGTTCCTTGGTTGGCCGCACTTTGCGTGAGACATTGATTACCCCAAACCTCAATGCCGGACCATAATTGATCAGGACAGGCATTCGTCATAAATCCTCCATTGACAACAACTTTTCCTCCGGGCATTACGATGATTCTGCAGTCTGGAGCAAAGAAGACCTTACCTGTGATATTAAGAACTCCACCATTGTTGACAACGACGTCTTGCCGGAAGCGGTGAAAACGATTAAGATTAATTGTTTGACCTGTAAGAATATCAAATGAATATGACAACTTTTCACAAGGCATCGGAATCTCCCAAACGCCTCGTCCAGTTGTACCTGCCCTTAGCTGATTTCTCCCAAATTGAGGCACAACAAATCCCGCTCTGGCATGTGGTAAACCAGAACCATATTGAAACCAAACATCATCAGTCTGTCCGTTCAGCCCGCTCTCAATTAGGTTAGCATTTGTGTAATAAACTTCCAGATCTGATCCAACATAAAACTCTACTGTGCCCGGATTGACAAAAATGGAGCTTGAATGGATAGCTGGAAAATTGAATGATATGTCTTCAATTGTAAAGTCGTTCTCCTGACTTAAATCCGCTGTAAGAATGTTACCGTTGAACGTGTATTTGAGAATTTTATATGGTGCATCCCAGTCAGGGGGGCTGATTCCTGTCACAACATAGAACACATTAGGATCAATCGGATCAAAGGCGACTTGACCAAAGGCGATAACGCCACCATAAATATCTGTCGGTACTGGGATTATTCCCCAGGAATTTTGAGCAATTGAGGCACTTGATGTTGCCTTGTTGCTAATTACCAAACCATAAGTTGTACCTGTTGTCGAACATATTATCACATCCTTATTCGCCGTTGAGGTAAAAATATCAAATGCGAGGACTGTTGGATCATTTAGCAACAAAGAGAAGTCGGAAATCTCTGTCCACTCTGAAAGATTTGTGGAGCCGCCATTTTCATGTCTATAAATGTCTTTTTCACTAATATAGATTTTATTTGGATCAAAATAATTTAGAACCATTCGATCTCTGTTGGACTCGGCGGCAGATCCTGCTGGTTCAGGGAGTACAATTGTCGAGATGGTAGCAAAATTGTCGGTGTTTTTGTATCGATCCCATGTAGTCGATTGCGAAGACACATATCTGATACTTGGATTATCTGGATTGGTGAGCGTGATTTTACCATCCGCAGTTATAGTCTGTTTCCAGTTAGGTAGCCAATTCTCAGAATAGGGTTCAATCGACATCATGCTTCGGTCATGAAAGCAACCAATACTTAGTCCTTCTTCGCTTAAAACTGGCGACGAAAGGCCTGAAACTTCCGCTACTCCTAAACCGTAGCACCTTGGCTCCCATGTGTTCTGATTAATATTATGAAGGAAAATTCCGCCGTGTGTCGCAGCATATATTGCGTTACCATCTGGGGTAAAAATAATATCTTCGACATCATCATGATAACCAGAACTTGAAGTGCTTGTAAACGTTGAACCTCCATTTGTAGTGACTTTCATCCTAGTGTTACTTACAATATACATTCTAGCGGCGGTGGAAGGAGAAACGTCAAAAGCATCTCCAGACATCATAGATCCATACCCTCCCCAAGAGCTTGGGCCGCTCGTATTCAGAGGAGTAAATGATTGAGTCGATAAGTTAAACCTGTAAATGCGAACGTCATCATCTGCATTTGCGCAGCGGCTTGCGAAAACAAAAAATGAGTTAGGATCATTTGAAGAATATGCAAGACTTGCTCTCACATACTCGTCCAACTGATTATCCAATTGAAGTGATTCCCATGAGTTTGAATTCCCTCGAGAAATGGCATTTGCCCCTTCAGAAATGAACACATCCAAATCAGGAATTCCATTGAAAGCAAAAGAGCCACCAGAACATGGACTGCCAATTTTTGAATCTCCATTTTGCAAATACAACTTGGAAACTGTTGCAACTAATTTCCCACAATCATTGCATTGCGGATTTGGTTGCGGAATAAATATCATGTCATAAGCCGAAAAATCAGAAATAAAATATCCATTTGGTAAGTTAGACTCATCTGAATTACTGCTGCCGACCACTAATTCCCAACTTACATCCTCTGCGGCATCCATACCATTAATTGTGCGATAAATTCCTTTGCTTGTTGTGATGTATATTACCAAGTTCTGAGTTGAGCTGCTAGGATCAATAAGTATTCTTTTTATCTGAAATTCCCACATACTTGCTTCTAAGTCTTCCACTGCATCGCAAACAAGTTCCCAAGTTGTTCCCCGATCAAGTGTTCTATAGACACCTCTTGATCTGACTGGACCACTTGATGGACCGTTAGTGAATAAACCATCACCGTTACCATCACTCATAAACCAAACATCATTATCCAGATGACTTGCTTTACAATCAGATGCTGAAATACCTGCTGTTAGATGATCTATTACTGGATTCCAAGAAAGCCCTGCATCCTCCGAATAAAATAGGCCGCAATTCCATCCTCCTGTGAACATTAAATGAGAAGAAAGAAAATCTGGAGCCAATGATACAAAATTCACTGGGCCAATTCCTTGCGCGCTTGGAGAGCTTTGAGAAGTTGGGAAATCGATAGGTCCAATTTCTCGCCAATCACCACTCGCTGGCAAAACTGTAATTGGATGATCATTAAGATATTCAAGATTTGCTTGATAACCCGACATTCCTGACGAAGATTTAAGTCGTGGCAACCATTCATCTCGCCACTTCTGATATTGGACATAAGGAGAGGACTCATCCTCTGTTAAAGACTCAATGCCTAAAAGTGCGATCTGTCCATCCCAATATGAATCTTGAGCTGTGATATACTCCAAATAATTAATTGTTTGCGTATACGGATTCGTAATGTTGAGAGATTGAGCATTGACTATTATTGAACACGTAATGCTGATAATAACCATTAAAAAGTTTGCAAACAAATTTGAACTATAATATTGATTAAGAAAGTTCTTTTTCATGATGAGTAAGTATTAATGGTGAAGCATGAGGTTATTTCCAAATAAATTTACCAGAGGATGTGCGATTTTTTAAGCGCTTATCAGTGACAGTATAAATATAGCATCCGGAAATCAAACAAACAGACGCCAATGTGGTTGAGCCAGCGGAAATATTATCTTGAGTTAGTATGCTCTGCCCTGAAGCATTGAAAATCTCCAATAGGTAGGAAGACGAAACTGGGTCTGTTAAACAAATTGAAAGGTCGCTTGCCAAATCTTGAAAAACTCTTGTTATGAGATTTGATTGTCTGAATTCTTCAACTTCGTCTTCCCAAGGATCTAATATAATAATATCATCATATATTAGTCCGTCTCTTTCTGTTTCAATTTCATCGCTGATGAATCCGAACCGCAAAAGAATGGTATCACCAACATCGAATTGCGTAAGTTGCAATATGTCGAGCAAAAAATCGGCATATTGCCAGCCGCCGGAATCTCCACTCAATACGGGCACATTGCCCGAGTACAACACTATAGAAGGGTCAATCCAGAATTGCCCGTTATCATAAGAGAAATCAAAAATGCCGTGGTCATACAGACTATCACAATCTGTCTGAAAAAAAAACGTAATGTGTAGCGGTTGATTGCAGCAGACTATTCCGCTGGACTCCTCAAGCACATAAGGGATGATGAAATATGATTCGTTGTTTATCGGATAAGTATTGATGGTATCAGTTACCATCGCATTTGCATAAGAGTAAGCGGAGCTAAAGTTTGATTTTTGAGGCGCTCCTATCTGCCAGATATTATTTTCATTATCCGGCACAAATTGAATATTAAGGCCCGCCTCAGGAAAGCTATTGTCAAAATTTGTATCCCAGAATTGAGCTTGAACGTCTCCGAGCAGGTGAAAAAGCAAAAGAGATAAGAAAGCTCTCATATTACTTAGAATTTTCTTGGTTAAGGATAAATGTTGAAAATTGCGGTAGCGAGACAAATATAAACGTATTTCTGTTAGACTCTCATTTGAATAGCTTTTGTATTAATTCAATCAGGATTTCCTTCATAGCACATCATATTGCCTAGAAAATTTGTAAGAAGGACAATTAGTCTTGATTCTATTCATCTGAACTTTTTCTAACCTTTTATAAACGTAATCACTGATTTACAACTTCTTTTCATAAGTACAAGTCGTAGATGCGAAAAAATAGTAAAGGATGTGTGTACTTGCAGGTCGAACGCAGATCGGAATGCAATCTATCACACAACTTTTTCTCTTCTTAACTTGCGCCCCCAATGGAAAATTCACTCAACACTCATATACTGCTTGGCAATGCTATTCGAAGCGCTGTAAAATCACTTTATGGCGAAGACTTAACTGAAAGTCAGATTCAACTACAAAAGACCCGAAAGGAATTTGAAGGTGATATTACCGTGGTCGTTTTTCCATTGGTGAAAATTTCGAAAAAAGGGCCTGAACAAACAGGTGAAGCCATCGGTGTTTATCTCAAGGAACATGTTTCGGAGATTTCCGGCTTCAACGTGGTCAAAGGGTTTCTCAATATTTCATTGAGTGAAAATTTCTGGCTCAGGTTTTTTGAATATGCAATCACCGAACAAAATTTCGGAATTGGCACTGCGAATTCAAAGCCGAGAGTGATGGTAGAATATTCTTCTCCTAACACCAACAAGCCGCTGCATCTCGGACACCTGCGCAATAATTTTCTGGGATATTCTGTAGCTGAAATCCTCAAAGCCGTTGGTCACAAAGTGAGTAAGGTTCAGATCATCAATGATCGCGGAATTCACATTTGCAAAAGTATGGTGGCCTGGCAAAAATTTGGGAATGGAGAAACGCCGGAAAGCAGCAGTATGAAAGGCGACAAGCTGGTAGGAAAGTATTACGTTGAATTTGACAAGGAACAAAAAAGGCAAATTGCTGTTCTGATACAACAAGGTATTGCGGAAGACAAAGCCGCAGCGCAGACTGAAATCATGTCGGAAGCGCAAGACATGCTTCGCGAATGGGAAGCAAAGGATCCGGAAGTAATAGCTTTATGGAAAAAAATGAATGGCTGGGTGTACGATGGATTTGCCGTAACCTACAAAACAATGGGGGTGGACTTTGATAAACTTTATTACGAAAGCGAGACGTATATTAATGGAAAGGATGAAGTCGAAAATGGACTGAAGTCCGGCGTGTTTTTCAAAAAAGATGATGGTTCTGTTTGGATCGACTTGACCGGCGAAGGATTGGATGAGAAGGCTGTTTTAAGAAAAGATGGTACGGCGATGTACATCACACAAGACATTGGTACCGCAATTTTGAGATTTAAAGATTTCCCGGATCTCGAATACCAGATCTACACCGTTGGCAACGAACAGGAATATCATTTTAAAGTACTGCTGAAGATTTTGAAGAAGTTGGGATTTGATCAAGCGGATAAATGTTATCACTTGAGCTATGGCATGGTGGAATTGCCGGAAGGCAAAATGAAATCACGTGAAGGCACTGTTGTAGATGCGGACGATTTGATGGAAGAAATGGCAACGGTTGCTGAAGAAGTTGCGAAGGAGCAAGGCAAACTCGAAGGTCTGCCGGAAGAGGAAAAGAAACACCTTTATCATATTATCGGCATGTCGGCACTCAAGTATTTCCTGCTGCGTGTCGATCCAAAGAAAAACATGATGTTCGATCCAAAGGAAAGTATAGACTTCAATGGCAATACCGGACCTTCTGTCCAATATACGTATGTCAGAACTGTGGCTATTGCAAGAAAAGCGGAAGAAGGTGGGATAAAACTGAACAGCGGATTTGTTGAATCGGGCGTACATCTCAATAAATGGGAAGCGGATGTCATTCGGAAAATCTATGAATGGCCTGAGGTACTTGCTGAAGCGGCCAGAACTTACAATCCGGCTGACATTGCCCACTATTGTTACGATCTGGCGCGTACTTACAATTCATTCTATCACGACAACAACATATTAAGAGAAGCAGATGTGGCTTCGCTCAATCTGCGCTTTGCACTCACTGTCAAGTCATTTGAGGTCATCAAAACCGGGTTGAAATTGCTTGGAATTGAGATGCCTGAGAGATTGTGAGTTTTTCTTGACAATTTGTTTTATTTAGAACGGTTTTTAATAACATCTTTGCACCCGGATGAAAGTGATCATTGCCGATAGTAATTTAGTGATCCGGGCTGGCCTCAACGCCATCCTCAGTCAGCACGATGTGTTTGAACTTTGCGGCGAAGCCTCAAGCGACGGCCAGTTGCTGGAGATGGTGAAAACCTTTCAACCGCATGTTGTCTTAATCGATTTTGCATCCCGTGATTTTTCTATAGATGTGGTGCCGGCTTGTTTGAAAATCCAAAGCCGATTGAGATTCGTCGCCATCACAGGCGAACAATCGGGAATCACTATTGTGAATGCATTGCGCGCCGGCATTGTCAGCTATATCAAGAAAGATTGCGACATGCATGAAATCGTCGAGAGTGTGCGAGAAACAGGCAACGGGGGTCGCTTTTTTTGCGGACAGATTTTACAGACAATTCGCAAAGAAGCAATTGATGTGAACGACCTGGAACTTACCGAGTTTAGTTGTGAGCCGGTGAGTATCAGCGAACGCGAACAAGAAATTATCACACTCATTGCGGAAGGATATACCAACAATGAAATCGCTGAAAAGCTCTTTTTGTCTCCGCATACAATCAATACGCATCGCAAGAATATTCTTCAAAAACTGGGTGTAAATAACACCGCAGCCATTGTGATGTATGCTGTGAAAACCAGATTGGTAAGTCCGAATAAGTTCTTGTTCAGCCCGTCGTGAGAGGCGAGAGGCTAGAGATGAGAGGCGAGAAGTGAGAAATGAGAAATGAGAGTCCGTGAGTCCACATCCTTTTCCCTTTGTAGTTATAGCTTCTTGTAATTCAGTCCACGAGCATAAAATTATGTGTAAGACTACGCCTTCTCAGTTCTCACACTCACACTCACTCTTTTGAAAGTGTGAGAGTGAGTGTGAGAACTGAGGGAGTTTCACATCCCACCTGTCACTACTCTCAATTAGATTTTCTCCAAAAAACAACAAAACACCAACCGTCCCCTTACTTTTGCTTGCATACGTGGTAACAATGATTTTGCCTCCTGATTTTAACAACTTAAAGTTCGCTGAATGATAGCAACAACGTCAACAATTGAAATAACAAAAACATCTGAGAGTCGTCTCAAAGGTGTGGAATGGGACAACCTCGGCTTCGGTAAAATATTCAGCGACCATATGGCGGTTGTGGAGTACAGTAACGGACAATGGCATACTCCTTCGATTAAACCTTATGGGCCGATTGCTTTCAGCCCTGCCATCAGCGCTCTCCATTATGGTCAGGCCATTTTTGAAGGCTTGAAGGCATACAAAAATGAGCAGAATGAAGTCCTCATCTTTCGTCCTGAAAGAAATGCGGAACGTTTAAATGAATCGGCAAAACGCATGTGTATGCCGGAACTTCCTGTTCCCATTTTTATGGATATGATTTCACAATTGGTGAACCTTGACAAAGAATGGATACCAAAAGGGGAAGGCGAGTCGCTTTACATTCGTCCACACATGTTCGCAATTGATGAGTACGTTGGTGTTCGTCCGAGCGAAAGTTATCTCTTCGTGATTTTCACTTGTCCGGTAGGAAAATATTATACAACCGAACTCAAAGTAAAAATTGAAACGGAGTTTACCCGCGCTGTCAAAGGCGGAACAGGTCATGCAAAAGCTGCCGGCAATTATGGCGCTTCATTATTCCCGACGCAAATTGCGAAAGATTTAGGATATGATCAGGTGCTTTGGACAGATGGTCAAAGCCACGAATATTTCGAAGAAAGCGGAACGATGAATGTGATGTTCCTCAGCGGAAACACCGTTATGTCGCCGGCGTTGAGTGATTCGATCCTCAACGGTGTCACACGAAGCAGTGTGTTGCAAGTCGCACGCGATTGGGGTTATGTGGTGGAAGAGCGCAAGGTTTCTGTGAAAGAAATCGTGGATCTGTTGAAAGCAAATAAATTGGATGGTGCTTTCGGTGTAGGCACTGCCGCTACCATCGCACCTATTTGCCTCATCAATCATGAAGGTGTTGATTACGAAGTGACAAAAACTCAAAGCAATGATTTTGCAGACAGAGTAAGCACTTATCTGGATAGATTGAAGCGAGGACTCGAAGAAGACACACATCATTGGAACTATAAAATTTCCTGATTGTTTTTTCTTTGAGAATAATCTTTCGATGAAGAAAGAGTAATTCGCAAATCAGTTCTATTCATTTTTCTTGAAAGGAGAATAACGTCGGAATTTCATTTATGACAAGGATCGATTTTTCAAAAGTTTCTCCTCCACTGAGGAAGTCTGAGAATGTTTCCCGATTTGGTGCCGGCATGCCTCCCTATTTACGCGGGCCATATGCAAGTATGTATACCATCCGTCCGTGGACCATTCGACAATATGCAGGATTCAGCACGGCGGAAGAATCAAATTCATTCTATAGAAAAAATCTCGCTGCGGGGCAAAAAGGATTAAGTGTTGCTTTCGATCTGGCAACACATCGTGGCTACGATAGTGATCATCCGCGTGTAGTTGGAGATGTAGGAAAAGCTGGCGTGGCTATCGATTCCATTCTCGATATGAAAATTTTATTTGATCAGATTCCCCTTGATCAGATGAGTGTCAGTATGACGATGAATGGAGCTGTCATTCCCATACTCGCTTTTTATATCGTGGCTGCAGAAGAACAAGGTGTAAAACCGGAACAACTTCAGGGTACAATTCAAAACGACATACTCAAAGAGTTTATGGTGCGGAATACATACATCTATCCGCCGACTCAAAGCATGCGTATTGTGAGTGATATTTTTCAATACACCGCATTGCACATGCCGAAGTTTAATCCGATTTCAATCAGTGGTTATCACATGCAGGAAGCAGGTGCCACGTTGGATATTGAACTTGCATATACACTTGCGGATGGATTGGAATATGTTCGCGCCGGAATCAAAGCAGGAATGCAGGTCGATGAATTTGCGCCAAGGCTTTCTTTCTTTTGGGCAATTGGAATGAATCATTTCGAAGAGATTGCCAAGATGAGAGCAGCGCGTATGTTGTGGGCGAAATTGATTAAAACATTCGATCCGAAAAATCCAAAAAGTATGGCACTGCGAACGCATTGTCAGACGAGCGGATGGAGTTTAACGAAACAAGATCCGTTTAACAATGTTGCCAGAACATGCATTGAAGCGCTGGCAGCCGCACTGGGCGGAACACAGTCGCTGCATAGCAATGCACTTGATGAAGCCATTGCGTTGCCAACAGATTTCAGTGCACGCATTGCACGAAATACACAATTATATCTTCAGGATGAAACGGATATCTGCAAAGCAGTTGATCCTTGGGCGGGTTCTTTTGTCGTGGAAAAAATGACGACGGACATTGCCGAAAAAGCCTGGAAATTGATTCAGGAAGTGGAAGACATGGGCGGCATGACCAAAGCCATTGAAGCAGGTTTGCCTAAACTTCGTATTGAAGAAGCTGCCGCCAGAAAGCAGGCACGAATAGATAGCGGTAAAGACAAAATCATTGGTGTCAATGTGTTTGAATTGGATGAAGAAGCTGCTATGGATATTCGTGAAGTGGACAACAATGCCGTGCGGATTTCACAGATTGAACGACTACGCAAATTGCGGGCAGAACGCAATGAACAGGATTGCCAGTTGGCGTTGGAAGCTTTGCGATTAAGTGCAGAAACAAGAGAAGGAAATCTTCTGGAGTTGGCGGTGGTCGCGGCACGCAAGCGTGCCAGTCTTGGTGAGATATCTCTGGCCATGGAAAAAACATTTGGCAGATATAAAGCTCAGATTAGAAGTGTTTCAGGAGTTTATTCTAGTGAATCAGCTATGGACAAAGATTTTGAACAAGCGAAAATCATGAGTGATGAATTCGCAGCACTCGCCGGTCGCCGACCACGTATACTGGTGGCTAAGATGGGGCAAGACGGTCATGACCGTGGAGCAAAAGTGATTTCCACTTCATTCGCCGACATTGGTTTCGATGTGGACATTGGACCGCTGTTTCAAACACCGGATGAAGTTGCGCGACAGGCGATTGAAAATGATGTGCATGTCGTTGGTGCTTCATCACTTGCCGCAGGTCATAAAACTCTTGTGCCGCAGCTCATCGAAGAATTAAAAAAAATGGGAAGGCCGGATATATTGGTCGTTGCAGGTGGCGTGATTCCGGAACAGGATTTTGATTTTCTCTACAAAGCAGGATGTGTTGGAATTTTTGGCCCAGGAACAAAAATTTCCAAAGCCGCTCAATCGATACTCGGCATTTTAAAAAGGGGATTTGAATAGAAGAACCTTCGAATCCCACAGTGCACTACCTCAAAACTCACTCTCACACTCACTCTCACTCTTAAATAGTGTGAGAGTGAGTGTGAGTTTTGAGAAAGTAGCTTATCAATTCAGAGCCGCTGTCTCAGCTCTCACACTCACTCTCACACTAAATGAACCGCACTCAATCTTATTTGTTATTCTAACGTCCATGAAAAAGAAAATAGTCATAGCAGGCGGCACAGGATTTCTCGGGAATTACCTGGAATCAAAATTTAAGGAGGAAGGATATGAAGTGTTGATCATTTCGCGGGCGGGCGCTATTTCGTGGAATAATCGTTCTGAAATGATTTCAGCTTTAGAAGGCGCAGAGCTGGTTATCAACCTTGCAGGTAAATCTGTGAATTGTCGGTACAATGAAGTGAACAAGGGCTTGATTTTGAATTCACGACTTCGCACGACAAAAGCATTGGGTGAAGCAATTCAGAGTTGTATCAATCCTCCGAAATTATGGCTAAATGCAAGCACAGCAACTATTTATCGGGATGAAAAAGAAAGACCCAATACGGAATCGGATGGAGCTAACGGTGAAGGATTTTCTGTAGAGGTTGGCAAACAATGGGAGCAAATGTTTTATTCTTTTAAAACAAATAATACACGACAAGTGGCATTGAGAATTTCATTAGTGCTAGGAAAAGGAGGTGGTGTTTTTCCGGTGTATAAAAATCTGGTTCGATTTGGATTAGGCGGACGTCAGGGTGACGGCAAACAAATGTTTAGCTGGATTCACATACACGATTTGTTTCGTTTGCTTTGTTTTGTGCGTGATCATGAAAATATTGTTGGCCCAGTGAATTGTGCATCTCCGGAACCATTGTCTAATGCGAATTTGATGAAAGAATTTCGCGAGGCCATGCACATGAAATTTGGATTGCCCGGTCCAAAATGGATGTTGGAAATGGGCGCAGTATTGATCGGAACAGAACCCGAATTGATTTTTAAAAGTCGCTGGGTAGTCCCACAGAAGCTGGCAGAAGCAGGTTTCAATTTTCAATACCCAAGCATGAAATCGGCATTGAAGGAGCTGCTTCCATCCAATGTTGTTCGATAAAGAAATCGATGCTGACTTGATGGGTAAATGAATCAGTTAAACAGGTCCGAGAGTTACAATATTGATTGGTCAAGAAACGGTTAGAAAAGTTATAGTTGGCCTGACAAGACTATCAACCATTACCTGAGTTTGTGATGGGGAAATTTCTTCTCGTTGACCGAATCTGCAACACAAAAAAAGGCTCGTACACCGAGCCTTCTTTCATATTCTGGTTGATATGATTTTATCTTTCGCTAAGTACTTCGGCTTCCTTATTATATTCATCTGCTGCCAGCCATAATTCATCTTTTTTCGGAGCCTCCATAAAGTAACTACCGCCGCCGATTGCAATACCAATTGCCATCACCGGATTGAATCGAACAGCGCCGCTTGCATTTGAAATGATATTCGCAGCGATGATTCCTGAACCAATACCTATCATTCCCCATTGTAGAATTTTGTAATTGCGATGTTTCCGAAGATGCGCCATGCTAGATGCATTTTCTCGGAGATCGACTTTCAGATTGCTGTAAGTAGCTTTTCGTATGGAGGATTCACCCATGGAAGATTCACCCATGGTGTAATATTCCAGCACTTTACCGGTGGCAAGCATGGGGTCTTGATTGTTATTCGTTCCTTCTGTTTGAAGTTCTTCACCGCCATATACAGAGAGATCAACTTCTTCATAGAGGTTGATTTTTCCGAGTTCAATTCGCATGGCATAACGCTCTTTGTTCATCCCATGTATTCTTCCCAGGTTGGCAAAAAAACCATGGTTATTTTGGAAATATTCCACTGTGTTACTTTCATAGCTTTCATTTTGCAATGTGAATACTGGAGTCTGTAAAATAGGACTCTCATACAACAGATGCTCTCCGGCATAAACATCACCCGAATAGAGAACGACTTTGTGTTCTTTTTGAGTGAGCTGAGCCTGGCTACAAATGAAGCCAATACAAGCAAGGGTGGTAAGAAGTGTTTTCATGTTCTTTTGAAATATGCACTTTGTACGGGCAATCTTTCAAATCGTTACATGAAACAAATGGTTTATACATTTCCGGCAGGTCGAATTAGGTTGGCCGGTCTAATATGGTTGGTTCGACAAGCTCACCATGACATTGAACGCGAGGTATTGGAAAAAATGGTGGCGCGAAGCGACACCATTTTTCCCCTTACACGAAACGAAGTCGTCA
>JANOVT010000002.1:0-8544 GCA_031417525.1 Flavobacteriales bacterium
GCATCCACACCACTGGTTTTATATCCTGCGCCAACATTCCTCCACTGGCTTTTGTGTAATAATGTGCCTTTCAGCATTTGTTCAAACTGACCTGTCAAGGCCGGATTGTACAATTGCACACAGTTATTGAATTGTGTGAAGTGCATGTCCTGACCTGAAACAGAAATGGCAGTCAACAGGATCATCGCAACGATCAACAAACTTCCTGACAGGTTGAGTATTCTTTTTTTCATCTTGTTATCTAACCAAAACAATTTCACCTGATTTTTCTGCTTTTTCACTACCCATAGTTGCTCGCATGGTATAGAAGTAACTACCACTGGAAGCAGGTTGGCCCCTGAACTGTCCGTCCCAACCAACTTTTGTGTCTGTTGTAAAAAACACTTCTTCTCCCCAACGATCGTACAAGTGGAAATCAAGTTTTGTAACTCCGAAACCACGCACGAATAGAGTATCATTGTGTTTGTCACCGTTCGGTGAAAAAATATCCGGTATAAAAATGGGCTCATCCGGCAAAATGCAAAGTGGATTAGAAGATTCAGAAGTGCATCCTCCTTCATTGGCAATACTCAATGTAATTTCATAATTCCCGGGTTCTGAGTAAGCCTGATTCAAGTTCTGGCCTGCTACGTATGGCAATGTTGTGCCATTTCCGAAATCCCAGGTTCCAGTGATTGCGTTTTGCGAAAGATCAATGACTGCAACATTGGCCATGTCTTCGAATGCAATACATGGATCATTCGGGGTGATGCTGAAATTGGCGATCACCGCAGGATAAGCCGGAATCTGACCATCCTCTTCAAATGTGCATCCGTTCACCAGATCAGTCACAACAAGCTGCCAGGAAGTACCTGCATTGGCGAATAAAGTATCGGCAACCACATTGCCATTCCATTCGGTGGAGTATGAACCATCAGGCAAGGCAACGTCTACTGTGGCCCATCCTTGCTGGCCTGCACAAACCGTTGAACTTGTATCTACCAGAGCGAGAATCGGCGGCACCACATCAATCATTACACTTACACTTGCTTCAACCGGTGGTGAGCAATTATCAGAAACGGTCACTGTAATTGTGGTCGGTACACCCGGAACAGAAGTATTCGTTGAAACAGCAAAACCACCATTACTCCATGAATAGTCATAACCACCGGAAGCATCTCCACCGATTGCAGTTGCTGTCACTGTTACTGCCTGGTCATCACAGATAAGCAAATCATTTGCAACCGCTGTAACCTCAAGTGGCGGCAACACTACAAAATCAACTGTGTCATGAGATTGATCACAAAATAGTGGTGTGTAATTGTAAATCACCTGGTAATCGCCTTCACCAAGTGTGGCCGGATTAAAAGTGAATCCACTGAGATCACCAGTGAGAATTCCGCCATCCGGGGAAACTGAATAAGTTACATTTTGGTCGACCATACAATAGCTGACATCCAAGCCTGTAATTGCAGCTAGTTGTTCTTCTTCAACTGTGACAGAAATGCTGTCGTTGCAGCCAGCCGGATTGGTCCAGTAAACAAAAAAACTTCCAGGGTCTGCAGTAGAAGGATCGAACATACCTGTTGCTGTATTCGTAATTCCATCGCCACTCCAGCTTCCACCAGTGATGGTGGTCGGGCTGATCAAAACGGCGGCATCAGTAGCGCAGAAATTTTGAGGTGCATCCGGAAGACCTACCGGAAATACGGTTACGGTGATGATATCCGTGCAGTTATTTTTAGTGTATGTGAGTACATGAACTCCAACACCGGCAGCGGCAGGATTGAAAAAAAAGCCATTGACGACGTCGCCTGAAATCCCGGTTCCTGTCCACAAACCACCTTCCGGAAATACAATTCCGGTGATGAGACTATCCAATTCAAACTGTGGATCGTCTACACAATAAGCTAGCGTCTCAGTTACAACAGTCGTTTGGATGACGTAAACAAACATGGTGTCTACACAACCATTCGGTGCTTCATACAATATGTAAGTGTAGGTGTCATTCGCAATCACACCCGGATCAAACATACCTGAAGATGAATTGGTGATTGCCCCATCAGGACTCGTCCAGACACCGCCGAATGGAACGGGTGTATTGTCAAGCACAAGCGGATTCTCATCAGGACATGCTGTGTGGAAATAATCGATGTTGATTTCTTTGATGAAAATATCATACACCTGATCACAACCATTAATCGTATAAGTGAATTGATGATTGCCGGCTGGCATTGCCTGTGGTTCATATTCGCCTAAAGTCCCTTGTGTAATTCCAGTTCCTGACCAGAAACCACCAAAAGGAGTAAATGTCAATGTATCAAACCATACGGACTGACAAATCGGATCAAGCGTGTATGGACCGGCAATAGTGTCGACATTTATTGTCATGATGTCTGTGCAACCGTTTACAGAATAGTCTACTTGATAGATACCGGATACAATCGGATCGAACAAACCTTCCGGTGTTGTATTGGGACCTGACCAAACTCCACCAGCAGGTGTTGCTCCTAATTGAATCACGGCAGTGCCGGGACATGCTGCTGTTACAATTTCGGTCTCAATCGGAATGATAGTTATGTCAACACTGTCGAGACAGCCGGCTGTCTCAAAATAGATATAGTTCAAACCTGGATCGGCGAGATCTGGATCCAAAATATTGGTTCCGGTAATGATTCCATTGCCAGACCATTCTCCTACTCCACTCGCCAGCATTGTCAGATCATCTGCTGACTGACAAATGGTTTGGGCAGGTGTGATGATGTCGATGTTTTCAATTCCCAGGGTAAAAGTTTTCACAATCGTATTGCCAGTTTCAACCTCCGTGATAGTGACACTATATGTTGTCTGAATGGAAGGACAAACCAAATGCGGACCAGCAGTAGCCGTCAGGCCATTATTCCAGCTGTATGTGTAAGTGAGGCAACCATCGACTTCGGCGACAATGTTTGCACATTGATTTGGACAAACGAGGTTGGCGTCGGAGGTAATATTTGCGCTCACTCCGCAATTCGCAAATACGAAGTTGGTATTCAAAGAATACGGATAGAGAATCCCGCAATCGTCCGGAATTTCCAGATCCAACGTGACCACATAAGTGCAGTTGTAGGTAAATGGTTGTCCAAGAACCAGAGTGATGATACTCGTCTGACCACCGGCGCAATTCGGTTGCACAGTGCTGATCGGTATATCCTGACCATTCGCAGTCACCGCGAAAACCGCTGTTGTAAGCCAACTGCATTGAACCGGAGTAGAAAGATTAACGTTTACCTGCGTGGCATTGCATGCTGGAATGGTGTTCACAGAAATGACAGGAGGAACCGGAATAGGCTGAACACTGCTCCACTCAGCAGAAAATCCAGCCGGCGCCAAAGTAGCGTCCGTATTCATGTAAAACGTCGCTATACCACTTGAAGCTGTAAGTTGAGGTGGTAAATTTTGTCCGGTAAATGCACCAAGCAATGGCGAACTACTATTTGGACCATCAAAAACATAAAGTGAATCAACGTTGACTTCCAGAGCAAAAATCCCTGTAAATGTGATGGTAATGACGCCACCCGCATCGATCACTGTAGTGATATTTTCATTCATTCCATAAGGAGTGTCGGGCCCACCGCTGTCGTAGAGAATACCCTGACATTCAGTGATCGTGGTATTCGACATGTTGAATTCAGGAAGAACCTGGGCGTGGGTGTAAGTGGCTGGAATCAGCCAAACAACCAAAACAAAAAAAATCTTACTCCACAAGTGTTCCGGAATCATAACAGGATTTTTCTGACTTAAAAATATAACGGCGCAAGCTAATAAAAACATCAAAGAGAATCTACTATCAGGACGTTAGGAGTTTTAACAACGTTGCTCCAATTCCCCTCTCTATCACGCACTTCAATCGAGAAACTGGTGAGTTCCTGTGTTCCGGTGCCCATCAAAAATAAGGGATCTAATTCAATGCTGTAACTCCCCTTTATATGTAGAGTCTCATTATCCGGCGTCATCGGAGGCAAATGATACCAATCAAAATCAGACAATCTGGAATCTTTTATTCGCAGAGAATAGTCGTCAGGATCGGCCGTTCCGAGATCTCCCTGCATGTCTTCATATTGAATGGTGATCAACAAATTATTATTAAATTGCTCAACCGAGGATGTTGAAATACTTTTAAACTCCAATACCGGAGCGCGTGGATCGTCGTCCTCTTTTTTGCAGCCTGCCATCACCAGCGCACCGAGTATGAGCGAGATATTAAATGGTGAAATCTTCATACGATTTTAAGTGAAAAGATGAGATACCAAAATGGACTGGATTCATTATTGGGAACTTCAGTAAGGCCGGACTGAAATCCATCATTGATGTATGTTCTCAGGTAGTAATAATCACCTGTTGTTGTCGCGGACAAATCAAGCGTCGCTTTATAATAAAACTGTGCAGGGGCGCCATCACCAAATGGCATTGCCATAACGGGAGTATTCAATGAAAAGGAGGATTGCAAAGCGTTCGAAAAATCGAGGGTACTGGTCGATGCCATCAAAATGATTCCCGGAAATTGATCCGGATACGCTGTGTCATCAAATGGAAGAATCCAGACATCTACTAATTGCGAAGGAACTTCAATGGCACCAATGCCATATTGAGGATTTTGTTCGCGTGGATATGGATTGGTTGTATTATTATGTGGAAAAACAACCATTCCTAAAACCATAGGAGGTGTGTTGGCTGTTGCCGCAGGTGCGGCATTTCCATACATATCCTTTGCTCCCGCATTAATCCACTCGGTGATTCGTGCCAGATATTCAGGCCTATTCTCCGGCCAGTCTGAACCATCGTCAACTTCCGCCGGCATCATACCTGAGTTGAAAGTATCATTTACAGTTAAGCGATGATGCAAAAATGACGCGTCTGCATCGCCGGGCTTCACGCGATAGACATACTCATTCGTCAGCGAATTGGAGATGACCGGATGATTCACCAACGAATTATATGCGCTGCCCATACTTCTGAATTCGGGTTCAAAAGTGCCATCATGACAACCACTGTTTGCGCAGGTAGGCCTGAACACTTTGGCGTGCAGCCATGCAAAACTTCCTTCCGGAAGATCATCTACTCCGGGATTGTCGTTGTTCACCACCGGCACAATTTCATCGTATGGATTTTTTAGTTCTTTCTTTTTACAAGAAAGAAACGAAGACACAAAAACAAATGCTGCCAGCAAGTATGTGCAGAATCTCATAATCCGAATTTTCATCTGAAGATTCTTATCCATGTATTTCAATTTGATGAATGAATGAATCTGTGTAAGCAGCCAGATAAGGTGATGCTGCAACTTCAGGTTTTACACCTAACAAATCAGCCACGGTGAGCATTGCATCACTCACCTGACCAATCACTTCTGTCTCGGATCCGATGACAAGGTTTTGTTGGAAAGACGGGCCGGCCATCAGCGACCAGATTCGCAATGCATTTGCATCACTATGATCGTAAGCAGCCCATGAATTAACGTCGAGAATTGAGTTTGGATTTGCATTGCGGCCGCATTCTGGAATACAAATGATGTCTGTATTTCCTGCCAGTTCGGGATCTGACTGAATCATATCCCACAAAAATCCAACCGCATGATCGGCACGATGCAGTGCCTGCACATAACCGGTGAAATTGCTATGACATACATCCACGCTGCTCAGATTTACACACATAAAAGCAGGTTTGAAATGCGACATCACCTCAGCTGCAAATCCTACTGTCCAGGCGTCGCCATTGTCGTGCACCGGTGGCAACATATTCGTTCCATTCGCCACTTTTTCATACATCAGATTCATAAACGTCTTGATGTTCTGCTTCTCTTCTTCTGTGTTACCTAATTCATCCAACGCATTTCCGTATTGAGAAAAGGTATTGTCGAGAAATGTCTTCAGGGCAAACATCGGAGCCAGTTCATTTTCCGGATGATAAATTTTACCATGAGAAAGATGATTTGCTCCGGGGTCACTGAATGTGACATTCGGTGCCAGAAAATTTGCTCCGTATTTAATGCCATAGTCAGGATTACCACTATAATTTAGAAGAGGCAAAGAGCCATCTATGGTATTGCCAACAAACCATACATCTGTAGCGCTATATCCTCCGTGACGTCGCAAGTATTCAAAGATGGTTGGATAAAGCGGTCGCTGTTTCAAACCTTGACCATTTACATCTGCTCCCTGAATGATTGAATTCAATCCGCCGAAATGTCCGGCGGCCAATGCTTTTACTTCTTTAAATAATGTTCCCTGAGATTGAAGTGTCCCTTGAGTATTAAAATAATCGAGTTGCGGAATCGGATTGATTCCACCTTGTCCTGTTCCATAGGCAATCTTCGCTATCGGTGCTTCGCCGGTCAGCATGTTGTACATGATATTGCCGGCGTATGGATCTATGATCTGACTTCCCAATAAGTAGGACATATCTACACTTTCCTGATGACGAACGCCACCAGCGAACATGACCAGCACCACGTGTTGTGATGATCTGTTGCCGGTGGGAGCGAACAACCTTCCACTAGGCAAGATGTATGGTGAAGCGAGCGCTCCGGTGGCCGTCAGAGCTGACTTTGCGATGAATTCTCTTCTCTTCATGTTGCGTGCTTTTCAATAGTATTTGTACTCATTGCTCAATGCAAATGAGAAGTAAACAATCTCAGGAGTGATGTATTGATTCGACTGAATAAAATTGCGAAGCCAGGTCTTTTCTGCTTCATTCGGCAATCGAATAAAAAAGCGCTTGTACGTATTCTCTATAAATCCGTCAAGATCGGAATTCATTTCTGTTGTTGTCGGCAGTTGGACACTTGCGTCATTGAAAAAATTCGAGATCAATACTTCTTTCGCAAGGTCTTTGTCGCCAATGCTTTGAAACAATTGATCCAACTCAAAAACATCACCACCAGGCAAGCCTGCCTGGAAAAGATTCGTGTACAAAATGCTCACAAACTGTTGATTCGTTTTGAGTTTGTCTTTGTTGGCAGCATCCGGTAAAAGTTGAACTTCATTCAACTCATACAATCCGATTTGTTCTTTTTTACAAGCGCTCAGAAACATCGTGACCGCCGCAAGCGCGGCTGTTGCCGCACTCAAATTGGAGCCCATTCCTGAGGTTGCTTTTGATTGGTTTGTGTTAGTCAAATCCTGCATATTCATCGGTGATAAGGATTGATTTTTGAACTGCTCTGATATTGTAGTTGGTATTAAAGACACTTAGCTGTGTGTAGACTTCAGCGCTGGATGGTTCTCTGGAAAGTAGTGCGAGGTAAGCCCAGCGAATCATGCCTTCTGAAAATTCTTCCGCCGAAGTGAGTGCTTCCAGGTATCCTGCCTTATCAGAAAAAATCTGACCGAATAAATAGCCTGACAGTTCGAGATTCTCATCCGGAACTTGTTCAATAGGTGGAAATGCTTCGTCTAGTTCAAACTCTGTTGGAAATCGGAAAAACAAATCATCGAACGTGGCATTGATGAAATTGAAAGAGCCCATGTGAAGATCATCGTACATCACATTGCGACACATTCTTCTGCACATCTCCCGGGAATTGATCTGTCCGAGTTGAAATTGTTTTCTGCTTAAGATCACGTCTTTCACCTGATTGGAAACTTGCCTGTTCAATTCATAGGCGAGCATATTGCCGGCAGCACTGTCCTGAACTGAAATCCCATAATACACGTTGTACTGATAGATCACATCCACCTCTGACATGCCATCGAGAAATCTGGATTTGTTGTCATCGTAATACTTCTGGCTGTATGCTTGCGCATAACTGCTATCACCTTCGATAAAAACCGTAGAACTCATTAGCTTGTCGACAAGTGTATTTCTCGATGCAGAAGATAGATCGGTTGATTCGAGTGCAGCAACTTCATTGTTCATCTCGATATCTGTAGGCTCCCTTCCAATGAGGTCGATAAACAAACGATTGACGTAATTTTCTACCAGCAGCGTAGGCACTTCCTCATATGCCGGAATATTGTTGTTTGTGAACGTCACTAATTCCTTTTCCTTTTTACAACTTGAAATAAAAAGTAAAAGCACAAATGAAAGAATCGTTGTGTATTTCATGAAGAGTAAGTGAGGGTTCTAAAATAGAACGAATTGATGTTCAACGAGTAGTATTCGATAAAATTTTACACCAATGTATTAAACACACATTTAATTTGGCGTTTCGAAGTTCAAAGAGTGGCGGTCCGGCTTCTTGGAAGAAGTCAGAGGGCAGAGGGCAGAGGTCAGAGGGCAGAGGTCAGAGGTCAGAGGTCAGAGGGATTGTTGTCCGGGTAAACTATGTTCAGTAACATATCCAGATCATTTCTCGCCACATTGCGGTAAACAGATTTGCGCGGATTTTAGCAGATTTGCGCAGATTTTTTTGTTTTACTCTTTCAATCTCGTGGATTCTTATTCCGAAATTAATTCAGGAATAAAATTTCCGAGTTCGTTTCACTCACATTGGATTTCGCAGATTCAGAGCACTTACCGGAGATCTAAGCCCTGAATAGAAAGCGATTCAAATAATCTTAGAACCTCCAGGACAAATCCGCGAGAAGG
>JANOVT010000003.1:0-15753 GCA_031417525.1 Flavobacteriales bacterium
TATGATTTTGAATGTGATCTTGGAGACGGATGGGAAGACTATGCTGTGCACAAAGACTCAGACGAGGCAAGAACAAAGGCTTTGAAAATGGGAGCGAATATTCTCCAGTATGCATTGATGGGCAGTGAAGAATAATTCATGAATGTCCTGATGAATTTGCGACGTGATTTGCAAAGAGAATGACAAGCATGACGCATACAGCTTTGCGGGATTTTCTGGAAGAGAAGGTTCTACTCTATAATTCAAGTGGGTTTATAGAAGCTGATCCGATAAGCATTCCTCACATGTATTCAGGAAAGGAAGACATAGAGATTTCAGCCTTTCTTGCTGCAACAATTTCCTGGGGTAATCGCAAATCCATTGTTTCTAATTCGATGCGTATGATGAAATTGATGGACGATAGTCCGTTCGATTTTGTGATGAATCATCAGAGCAATGAACTCAAAAAATTCAATGGTTTTGCACATCGCACATTCAATTCAGAAGATTTGACTCAATTCATAAAATCTTTGAGAAACATCTATAAGAAACATGGTGGGTTGGAAATTGTTTTTACCAATGGGTTTGAAAAAGAAGGAAATGCGGCTTATGCCATTTCAAATTTCAAAAATGTTTTTTTTGAAAAGAATAAATCAGCGAGAACAACAAAACATGTCAGTGATCCATTGCAGGGCTCAACTGCCAAACGACTGAATATGTATCTGCGGTGGATGGTACGGAGTAATCGGGGAGGAGTTGATTTTGGACTGTGGAAGGGAATTTCTCCTTCAAATTTGTCGATACCGCTTGATATACATACAAGGAATATTTCACGCAAACTTGGACTACTTCATAGATCACAGAATGACTGGAGGGCTGTTGAAGAATTGGATGCCGTATTACGAAGCTTTGATGCTGAAGATCCAGTGAAATACGACTTCGCGCTTTTTGGTCTGGGGGCAATTGAAAAATTTTAGCCCACATTTCACATCGTCGCAGATGTCAAATGTGGGCTATTGTTTATTTACGAACATTGCCGACTTACAAACTGTATCGATTATCCGCAATTACCTTTAGCGCAACTTTTCTTCTTGCATCTTTAACATTGAAAGGTTCTGTTTTGGTAAAACGACGAAGTCCCATCAACATCATTCTCAACTCGTCACCAGTGCCGAAAGAAAGCAAAGCTTCCTTTCCTGATGCTGAAATGATTTCAGCAGCGTTGTAGAAAAATACACGTAACATTTCTTTATGCAGTTCAACAGAATCATCCCCTTTCATGGATGCGAGTTTTTCAACGCGCAACAGCAATGATTCCGCAACGTACGTCTGAATGATCATATCAGCTACATTCATCAATATTTCCTGTTCTTTTGTTAATGTTGCGGCAAGTTTTTGAACAGCGGAGCCGGCAACCATCAACACCGCTTTTTTGAAGTTGATAATGTACTGATGGTATTCCTCAAAAATGTTTGAAGGTGCATCACCAAAATCCGGAATGGACATCAGTTCACCTGCAACTTTCATGGCTGGTGACATTAAATCTAATTCTCCTTTCATTGCTTTTTTTAGAATCATATCGACGGTCAAAAGTCGATTGATTTCATTTGTGCCTTCAAAGATGCGATTGATGCGTGCGTCACGATAAGCTCTTTCCACACGGGTTTCAGCGCTATAGCCCATTCCACCATGAATCTGAACACCCTCGTCAGCGACGAAGTCCAAAACTTCAGATCCGTATACTTTGAGAATCGCACATTCCGGAGCAAATGAAGCGATGCCTTTCAATACGGCCTGTCCTTTTTCCATGCCACCATCTGCCAAAGATTGTATTGCATCATCGATATTTTGAGTTGCACGATATAAGGCACTTTCCAAAGCGAAAATGCGGATGGCCATTTCACCAATCTTGTATTGAATAGCACCATACTTCATGATGGGTCTTCCAAATTGTTGACGCTCATTCGCATAATGAATGGCATCCGTTAAAGTATCTTTAGATCCACCGAGAACTCCACCGCCGAGTTTGATTCTTCCGATGTTTAGAATATTGACAGCGATTTTAAATCCGTTTTGTCTATCGCTGAGCATATTTTCCACAGGCACTTTTACATTATTGAAAAAGAGCTGACGGGTGGAAGAACCTTTGATCCCCATCTTTCTTTCTTCAGGATTTCTGGTGATACCTGTCATGGTATCGTCCAGAATGAAAGCGGATAGATTCTCGTCATTATCAATTTTCGCAAACACGGTAAACACATTGGCGAATCCACCATTTGTAATCCACATTTTTTGACCATTGAGGATATAATGTTTTCCATCTTCACTCAACACGGCTTTTGTTTTCGCGCTGTTGGCATCGCTACCTGAAGAAGGTTCTGTGAGGCAATAACAAGCTTTCCATTCACCGGAAACTATTTTTGGGATATACTTTTTCTTCAGAAAATCAGATCCATAGTACAACGTAGGTAACGTACCTATTCCTGTTTGTGCACCGTATGCAACAGAAAAACTATTGGCAGCGCCAAGCGCTTCTGCACAAAGCATGGACGTTTTAAAATCCATTCCAAGTCCACCTAGATCTTCCGGTACAGCAACACCAAGCAATCCAAGGTCACCGGCTTTTTCCAGAATACTTTGCATCAACCCTTCTTCCTGATGATCAATGGCATCTAGTTTTGGTGTAATTTCCTGAGCGATAAAATCCTCACAGGTTTTGCGCATCATCTGCATTTCTTCGCTGAATTCTTCAGGAATAAAAATGTCCTGTGCTGATGTTTCGCGGATCAGGAATTCGCCACCGGTGATGGCTTGGGTGTTAGTTGTAGTTGGCATCTTGTTTTATTTTACCGATAAATATTTAGTTCAAGGATTTTCCGTCAAAGCTCGTTAGTGAGTGTGTGTTCATTTGGTTCCTTTCTCTCCAATAGAAATTCGTTTCCGGTTTCATCGTATTCTATGTCAGAAATTTCCGCAACCATTGAAATCATTCTAAAGCAATTTTCCAAACGTTCTGAAAATGTCAATTTTGAAAAGCACAGTCTCATTTCATTCGTGATTGTTTCTCCAGAATAAATGAATTGTATTCCGAGTGTTTCTCTTTCTTGAGGTGAGAGGTATTTCATCGTTGTTGTAGAAAAATTTTGGATTATCACTGTCTATTTCAATTCAACAATTCAAATACTCCGGCAGCACCCTGTCCTGTTCCTACGCACATAGTCACCATTCCGTATTTGTTTTTTCTTCTTCTCATTTCATTAAAAAGTTGTACGGAAAGTTTTGCTCCGGTGCAACCAAGCGGATGGCCGAGTGCGATGGCACCGCCGTTTACATTCACGATCTCCGGATTCAATCCCAATTCGCGAATAACTGCAAGTGATTGTGAAGCAAAAGCTTCATTCAATTCGATAAGTTGAATGTCATCTTGTTTTAATCCGGCTCTTTTTAGAGCGCCTGGAATTGCGTAGATCGGACCTACACCCATGATGCGAGGTTCGAGCGCAGCCACATGATAACTTTTCAGTTGTGCGATTGGTTGAACGTTCAATTCTTTGAGCATCTTTTCGGAAACCACCATGACAAATGCAGCGCCATCTGATGTCTGTGATGAATTGCCCGCTGTTACACTTCCTCTTGCATCAAAGACCGGTTTTAATTTTGCCAGTGCATCTAAGGATGAATCTTTTCTCGGACCTTCATCATTCATCACCGAGTATTTTCTTTCCTGACGTTTTTCATTTTCATCCAGAAAAATGTCGATGACTTCAACAGGTACAATTTCATCCGTGAATTTGCCACCTGAGATTGCAGTACTTGCTTTCAAATGAGATGCAAGTGAAAATGCATCCTGATCTTCCCGAGAAACTTTGTAATCATTAGCAACAGCTTCTGCTGTGAGTCCCATGCCCCAATACCAATCAGGATTTTGTTTAGCGACCCGTGCGTTCGGAACAATTCTCCAACCACCAAATGGAATAGGCGACATGGTTTCGACACCACCTGCAATGATGCAATCTGCAATACCCGCATGGATTTTCGCAGAAGCGATCGCAATGGTTTCGAGTCCGCTTGAGCAATAACGATTTACAGTCATGCCCGGAACTTTTTCGGTATTCAAACCCATCAGTGAAATCATTCGGCCAATGTTCAATCCTTGCTCAGCTTCCGGTGTAGCATTGCCGACAATGACATCATCGATTCTTGTTTTTTCCAATTGAGGAAAATCCGACATCAGTTTTTGAATCACGAGAGCTCCGAGATCGTCAGCCCGAAAATTCTTGAAGACACCACGAGGTGCTTTTCCAACTGCGCTGCGATACCCACCTATTATATATGCGTCCATGTTTTTTCTTTTTGTTCGTTTGTGTGTGATTGTTGTTTCCACCAATCACAAAATCAATTCCTAAGTATTTTACCGGTAGTTATAAGCGATTGCATTCTTTCCAATGATTTTCGTTGCTGACAGAGTTCAAGGAATGTTTTTCTTTCAAGATCCAGTAAGTATTGTTCGCTGACCTGTGTCGATCCACTCAAATCTCCGCCGGCAAGAACGAATCCTAGTTTTTCCGAAATCAACTGATCATGATCACTGATGTAGTGTCCGCTTTTCATGCTGTTCGCCCCAACGTAAACAATGCCCAATGCTTCTTGCCCAAGCACAGTGATATCTTTTCTCATCGGAGGTTGTGTGTATCCGGAATCTGCAAGTTCAAGGCAAGCTTCTTTGGCTCGTGCTAGTTGAAGTTCGCGACTGACAATCACTTCATCAATACCTGTTCTCAGGTATCCGAGATCAAATGCTTCATAGGCCGAAGTGGAAACTTTTGCCTGGCCGATTGTGAGAAATCTGTTTCGGAAAGTATTCATTCGAATATCACCGTCATGGAATTCATCACTGCATCGCAACGCAAATTCTTTTGTTCCACCACCACCCGGAATGACTCCAACGCCGAATTCTACTAGTCCCATGTACAGTTCGGCATGTGCAACTACTTTGTCGACGTGCAGATTCAATTCGCATCCACCACCGAGTGCAAGGTTGTGCGGAGCACCTACAACAGGAATCGATGAATGCCTCATCCGCATCATGGTTTTCTGGAATATGCGGATCGCCATATCAAGCTCATCATAATCTTGTTCAGCAGCGAACATGAAGATCATTCCAACATTAGCACCTGCCGAAAAATTCTCACCGTCGTTATAGATGACAAGACCACGATACTCCTTTTCTGCGAGATCAATCGCTTTATTCAATCCTTCGAGTACTTCACCACCAATAGTGTTCATTTTCGTATTCCAACTGCAGCATAGAATTCCATCACCCAAATGTCTCACAGTTGTTGCGGAATTTTTCCAAACAATAGAGCTTTCATGTAAATCTGTGAGTACTATCTGGCGATCTGATACAGGAACGAGCTGATACGATTTAGAAGTGGGATCGTAAAATGATTTTTTTCCATTTTCAATTTTGTAAAATGAATGATTGCCGGCGGATATCATATCCTTTATCCACGGGGCAATCTGATGACCAGCGGCGAGTGCATCATTCATTCCTTTTTCAACACCTATGATATCCCATGATTCAAATGGGCCAAGTTGCCAGCCAAATCCTGCTTTCATGGCATCATCAATACTGTAAAGATTGTTGCTGATTTCAGGAATTCGATTACTTACATAAGCGAAAAGTCCGGTGAAAGACTTTTTATAAAACTCACCTGCTTTGTCAGTGCCATTGTATAAAACAGGAAGACGTTTTTCAATTTCATCAATGGATTTTGTGGACTCAAGTGTCGCAAACTTTGTTTTTTGCTGTGAAGAGTATTCTAGTGTTTTTAGATTGAGAGAAAGAATTTCAGTTTCGCCTTTTTCGTTTTTCGTTTTCTTGTAAAATCCTTGTTTTGATTTGTCTCCAAACCACTTGTTCTCCACAAGTTTTTTCACGTATTCTGTAGTGGAGAATATTTTTCGAGCCTCGTCATTCGGACAATTTTCATAGACGCCATTTGCTACATGCACCAATGTATCAAGACCTACAACATCACACGTTCTGAATGTGGCGCTTTTCGGTCTTCCCAAAACAGGCCCGGTGAGTTTATCCACTTCTTCCACCGTCAATCCCATTTCATCCACTAAATGGAACAATGCCTGGATGCTATAAACACCAATGCGGTTGGCGATGAACGCCGGAGTGTCTTTGCAATGAACAACGACTTTCCCTAAATAACTTTGACCATAGTCGGAGAAAAAGTCAAGAACGTCTTGTGATGTTTCCGGAGTCGGAATAATCTCCAATAATTTGAGGTAACGCGGAGGATTGAAAAAGTGAGTGCCACAGAAATTTTTCCTGAAGTCTTCGCTTCGACCTTCTGTCAATAAGTGAATAGGAATTCCGGAAGTATTTGTGGTGATCAGGCTTCCCACTTTTCGATTCGCCTCCACTTTGGAATAAACTGATTTTTTGATATCGAGCCTTTCTGTCACAGCTTCAATAATCCAATCGCAATCCTTCAACATACCGAGATTGTCTTCCAGATTTCCAGTCTTGATTCGTGAGGCGAAAGATTTTCTATAGATCGGAGAAGGATTCGATTTCAGCGCTGCGTCGAGAGCATCGTTGACAATCCTGTTTCGCACAGCTTTGTCTTCTAAAGTTTTACCTGTTGCTGTTTCTTTCTCATTGAGTGCGCCGGGAATGATGTCAAGCAAAACGACATCCAATCCGATGTTTGCGAAATGACATGCAATGCGAGAGCCCATGACTCCGCTTCCAATCACTCCAACTTTTTTTATGTTTCGTTTCATGTATGAATTTCTAGGGTTTGGCTATTATGTAATCTGCTCTTCAAAAACATTTGTCTCCAAAAGCTGATGAATTTGTTTCATCACTTCGAAAAAGGTGGACAGTTTATCAGTGGAAATATTTTCGTGAACCATGGTGTTAAACCTGAAGACTGCATTTTTAGAAACTTCGCGCATATTTTTTCCTTTGGCCGTAAGTTGAATTTTTACCACGCGCTTGTCGTTTTTATCTGCAACTCTTCTAATAAGTTTCAGATCTTCCATGCTTTTGAGAATGCGTGAGAGGCTGGTTGGTTCCATGCCCATCCTTGGACCAAGTTTAGTGCTTGGGGTTCCTTCCTTGTCGATATTCAAGAGGACATATCCAATGGCCATTGTGCCGCCGTTTTTGGCAGCTTCATTGTTGTAGGCTTTGGAAATTTTAGCCCAGGCCCAGCGAATGTGAAAGTCAATTGTTTCTTCGGGTTTCATACAGATTGACTGCTTTTCAATTTTAATTGGTAGTACGAAAGAAGCTCAAAAAATGTTATGCGCGCATAAAAATATGCTTTTTTTTTCGTATTAAAGAATCATGGCTATTTCTTTGAGATTACACAAAAGGTTTTCACCAGAAGAGAGTTTAAGCTTTAGGCGGCCATGAACATCAACGCCGATAATGGTTGCCTCAATTTCTTGATTCTCAAAAATGAATTTTGAAGGAACGCCTTTCCTAAAAAGGTGGTCATGGTAGAGACTATTGATTTCTGAGAAATTCCCGGATTTGAGTTTTAGATAATATTTCTCCAACAGGTCAATAAATTTAAGTAAGCAAGCATCCACATCCCACGAGTTGCCGGTGAGCTGCCTCACAGAGATCGCCTTGATATTTTCGAACGATATCTGATTGAGATTAATACCGACACCAGCAATGCAACTGTTCATGCGTGATTCCATCCAGGAGTTTTCGATGAGGATACCAGCGATTTTTTTATTTCGCACTATTATGTCATTTGGCCACTTGATCCAGATTTCCATTTGAAGTTGTGTTTCGAGCAGCTCATGGATGCTTACGGCGACAACCTGACTTAATGCAAACTGGTTGATTGCTTGAATGAATTTGGGATATAACACAATGCTGCAAAGGAGATTTTCACCGTTCAAACTTTCCCAATTTGCATGTCGTTGACCCTTACCTTCAGTCTGATGCTGTGCCGTTATGACAGTTCCTTCAGGCGGTTGTGACAGCCTTACCAGATTGGCAGCATAGTTGTTGGTCGAGTCGACCGTGTCTAAACTGATGACGGCTCTGTCGCGGAATAACATAACACAAAAAAAGAACATCCTGGATATTAATCGAGCTGCAATTCAGAAAAATTTGAAACAAGAGGTATTTAAATCAGGAACTCACATTGAGACAAGTCCAGTGCAAACTACTTTTGCCAATATTGTGGCAAAAGAAAAACGAACAATCAAAACGAAGCCTTCTTCGGGATCTGATACCTTACTTGAATGCATCATCGCAGGTATGCAGGAAGTGAAATCTCACGACATCGCAGTTCTGGACCTAAGATCTTTACATAGTGCCATGGCGGATTACTTTGTAGTGTGCACGGGTAATAGCAATACCCAGGTGCAGGCTATTGCACAATCAGTGGAGAAGGAAACCATCAAAATATGTCAGGATCCACCATGGCATGTGGAGGGTTTAAAGAATGCTAAGTGGGTGCTGATGGATTATGTACATGTAGTTGTCCATATTTTTGACAAAGAAGCGCGTGACTTTTACGCACTGGAAGATTTGTGGGCAGATGCCTCCATCAAAAGAATTGAATCATAAATTGATAACATAAACGTCTAATTATTAAAATGTCAGAAGAACAGAAAGTGCCGAAAAAGGCAGGTGTCGAAGGTGGAGCGGGAGATAAGAAGCCAATGAATTTTTATTGGATCTATGCTTTGATCGCGATGGTGCTCATAGGAATGATGGTTTTCAGTAGCGGAAGTGATGGCAAACAAATCGATTACCGTGAGTTCAAAGTATACGCCGAAAGCGGATACCTTGACAAACTCGAATATAATGGTGTCGTTGCAAAAGTTTACCTTGATTCTGCAGGCAGAACAGCCTTGAGTCAAAAGCTTGGCAATCAACCTATTGTCAATGGATTCAATCGCTCCAGTGAATTCTGGTTCAATGTTCCACCCAGTGAGAATAAAATTGATGAAATTGAAGAATTAGGTGATCAATACAAATTCGATGTCGAATTCCGTCCTGTGAATGAGTTTGGTCAAAATCTTCTTTTTTGGATCATTGGATTCGGATTGATTATCGGAGTCTGGGTGTTGATTATGCGCAGGATGGGTGGACCTTCCGGACCAGGTGGACAGATTTTCAGTATCGGAAAATCCAAAGCAACACTATTCGATAAAGGAAAAGGAACACCAGTGACTTTCAACGATGTAGCTGGTTTGGAAGGAGCCAAACAAGAAGTCCAAGAGATTGTTGATTTTCTTAAAAATCCTAAGAAATACACTGAACTCGGCGCTAAGATTCCGAAAGGCGCTTTGTTAGTCGGTCCTCCTGGAACAGGAAAAACGCTGCTTGCAAAAGCGGTGGCAGGTGAAGCACAAGTTCCCTTCTTTTCGCTTAGCGGATCAGATTTCGTGGAGATGTTTGTTGGGGTAGGAGCTAGCCGGGTGCGAGATCTTTTCCGTCAGGCTAAAGAGAAAGCACCATCGATCATATTTATTGATGAAATCGATGCAATCGGTCGCGCAAGAAGTAAAAGCATCAACTTTGGGAGTAACGATGAGCGTGAAAATACTCTGAACCAATTATTGACGGAAATGGATGGTTTCGCAACCAATAGCGGAATTATCATTCTTGCAGCCACAAATAGAGCTGACATACTGGACAAAGCACTTTTGCGTGCTGGTCGTTTCGATCGACAGATTTATGTAGACATGCCTGATTTGAATGAACGTGTACAGATATTTCACGTTCACTTGAAGAATGTCAAATTCGATAAATCAGTCGATGTTGATTTTCTGGCAAGGCAAACTCCAGGTTTCAGTGGTGCGGACATTGCCAATATTTGTAACGAGGCAGCATTGATTGCAGCAAGAAAGGGCGGCAAGAGTGTGGGTAAGCAGGATTTTCTGGATGCTGTTGACCGCATCATTGGTGGACTTGAGAAGAAAAACAAAATCATCACTGCAGAAGAGAAATCAACGATCGCATACCATGAAAGTGGTCACGCGATCATCAGTTGGTTGTTGGAGCATGCATCACCACTCGTGAAAGTGACCATTGTTCCCCGAGGACGTTCACTTGGCGCAGCCTGGTATCTCCCGGAAGAAAGACAAATAACTACCACAGAACAGATATTTGATGAAATGTGTGCTGCTTTGGGCGGACGTGCCGCTGAAGATGTTGCCTTCGGGAAAATTTCAACTGGAGCACTCAGCGATCTTGAAAAGGTTACCAAACAAGCTTATGCCATGGTATCTATCTATGGTTTGAACAAGCGTATTGGAAATCGCAGTTATTATGATAGTAGCGGTGAATCACAATTCACAAAGCCTTACAGTGAAGAAACAGCTCGTGTAATTGATGAAGAAGTAAGCAAAGTGATTGAGAAGGCGTACGAAAAGGCCAGGGATTTGCTCATGGCGAACAAAGAAAAGCTCGACGCCCTTGCAAAAAAATTGTTGGATAAGGAAGTCATTTTTAAAGATGACCTTGAAGAAATTCTTGGTGCACGTATTTGGGCAGATCGCCATCCACACGATTTGCAACCAATTACTGCAGTATAAAAGAAGCAGATAATGATAAAGGAAGAGCGGGTTTACCGCTCTTTTTTTATTGAATCAAAATACAATTTCAAAGCGTGATAAGTGGTTTATAGCGTTCGTTGAATTTGGACATGGATGTGTTTTAGAGAACTGCCTTAAGTTTGCGAACGCAAATTTTGATTTTTGAGTAATCTTTTCACCAGATCTATCGCAGGTATTGTGTTTTCCCTGGCAGTCGTTGGAGCAACGATTCTGGGGCAGCTTGCTTTAGGAATACTTTTTCTCTTCTTTGCGGTGGTTGGGCTTTATGAAACCTATGAACTTGCACAACACAAAGAGACTAATGAACCCAGATGGTTTGCCGGCATGTTTGTCGGAATTATCATCTACCTTCTCGCATTTCTTACACTAACTCATTCCATCGAAACAAAGTGGTTATGGATCTTGGCCTTTTTGATCCCAATCATGTTTTGTCTCGAATTGATTCGATTAGATAGTTCAACACTATCGAAACTTTCAGTCACATTTTTCGGTTGGATCTATGTCATTTTACCTTTCGCAATGGTAAATGCAATTCCACTGATCAATGGTTTCTATGAATATGAAATACCACTTGGATTTTTCGTGATTCTATGGGCCAATGATACCGGAGCCTATTTCGTTGGTAAATTTTTCGGAAAACGAAAACTCTATCCGGAAGTATCACCAAACAAAACCTGGGAAGGTCTATTCGGAGGAATCATCTTGTCATTCTTAGTTGGATATCTCATGTCTTGCAATTTCGAAGCGCTCGCCATGCATGAATGGATCATGATGTCATTAATCGTTTCGATCTTTGGTAATCTCGGTGATTTGTTTGAGTCGCAGTTGAAGAGAAGTTTTCATATTAAAGATAGCGGGAAGTTAATTCCCGGACATGGTGGTGTCCTCGACCGGTTCGATGGATTGTTAATCGCACTTCCAGTTTTATTGGCATACTTAATTATTACCAGAACAACATGACAATTCATAAAGAAGGATATAAAATTATTGCGATAGCATTTTTATTGTGCGCTGCATTGGTTGCAGGATTTGGATACCTTGTTGGATATTCAACGATCTGGTTCTACTTATTTTCTCTGGCGACATTGATATTCTTTTATCTCATTGTTCAATTTTTCAGACTTCCTTCTCGCACCAATAGTTCTGCTCCCAATGAATTGGTTGCGCCATGTGATGGAAAAGTGGTGGTTATTGAAGAAGTCGAAGAGCCTGAATATTTCAAGGGCAAGCGAATTCAGATTTCAATTTTTATGTCACCGCTGAATGTTCATGCCAATTGGGTGCCCTGCGAAGGAGTAGTTAAGTATGCTCAATACCACAAAGGATTATACCTCGTTGCATGGCATCCGAAAAGCAGCACGGAAAACGAGCGCACAACGATCGTTATCGAGCACCCAAATGGCAAAGAAGTTCTTTTTCGCCAGATTGCTGGTGCTGTCGCACGCAGAATAGTTTATTACGTGAAACCGGGTGATCTGGTGAAAAGAAATCACCAATTCGGGTTTATCAAATTTGGCAGCAGGGTAGATATTTTTCTTCCTATCGGTTCTGAAGTCATTGCGAAAATCAATGACGTTACCAAAGGCAATGAAACAGTAATTGCGAAGTGGTAAATTTCTTTTGGTGAAAATGGCTTCTTAATTTTTGATTGGTATCAATCCACGAAGTCCCATGTCAACTACTGTTTCGCCTATCTCAGGTTGATAGTATCCATCAGGAGTCAATTCGATCCATTCAAAACTTTTGTTGGTGGAAAGTGAAACAGTGATGACAACATCTTCTGTTTCGGCTCCTGTAATGACAAGCGGTTCATTCGCGAACAAAGGATTTACAAATTGACCGGTCACGACACAGCTACCAGCAGGAATAGGTGAAGTCGTAAATGGATTTGGAACGGTGGTTGCTCCTGCCGGGGCCTGCCCATCGAAGAACAAATCGGTACCGAGTACATTCGTTACAAATGCCCAATATCCTTGAGAATGATTGCCCGGACCTCCGGCACTTGAGGATGGTGTTCTGTTCGAACCAGCAAGTTCATAATTGGTAAGATAAGTTTTGAAACCTACAAATGAGGCGATCGTGCCATTACTTATGTGATTGCCTGGCAAGGCATTCGCCTTGTAATAGATATCATAGTTCTGATATGCCAATGAAATCCTAAGCCACTTATAAGATCCTGGAGTCATCTGGCTGATCGGAATAGAAAAAAATGTTTCGTCTTCTTCCGTGATAGTTGATTCACAATAGTCGATGGCATTGGATCCTCCTGCGCTAGTCTCACTTCCAACATATAATACTTCACCGGCACCTAGAAAATCAAAATCTCCGGCGAGTTCAATATAGTGTTGACTCATGGAATTGAATCTTGGCGATTGACCGCCATGACCTGCCGGCAGCATGGTTGGTTGACCAATGTTATTCAACCTTGCCTGAGTGCTGTCAAATTGAAATTTGAAAATAAGTTTTGGTCCGGCTGCAGAGCTGCCGGTAAATGTGTAGGAAGGCGAACATGTTGCCGCAGGAACTAATGGATCGGGGGTTGTATCTTCTGTCTCTTTCTTCTTACAAGAAGAAACTGCAATAATCATTATGGAAGCCAATACCAAAAAATGTGTTGTCTGCATGTTCGTCAATTTATATGGGATAAAAGTAGAAAGGAATTTTACAAGGATTATTTCATGGATTGACTCTTGGATTTTTTGATGCCATTGTCAATCGAATTTCGCATAAGAGATTTTTCATGTTCATAACGCGTTAATAATTCCGCTCCATCGTGGTCCTAAATAGAAATGTCTTTGAAAGTCCAAAAAGTACCTTTGAAGGTTGACGGAATAATGCGGAGAGTATTGTTAATACTGGTGATTCTTGTGTTGTGTTGTGCAAAAGTGCAAGCGCAGAAGACTACGGTTATCAATCATTTTCCATCAGACACAATAGGCAAAGGCTCAGCTCTTACACCGACCAAAACCACCGAACATCGTATCATCATTAATTATTATGAGCCGGCAGACACACATCAATTAGATCAGTTTCAGGATCTCGTAAGCTCATATCTGGGACTTTATATTGAACGATGTGCAGAGATCGTTGATGGTGATGTTCGACTCAAAAAGTCCAGAAAGGAAACTTTTCGCGATCTGAACAATGTGGTAAAAGGTGCTTTGGAATTTTATGAATATGAAAATCTCAAAGACTTCAAAAGTTTCTCAAGCCTTGTTATGAATAAACTGGCAACCATTGATGAACTTGATTTTTCTAAAACTGATTTTGCCGCAGGAGCAAATGATACGGATGACAAGATCAGGATGCAGAAATTTTATCTACAAAAAGAATTGAGCGATTTGAAGTTGTTGACGAATATGGAAGTCGGAATTTATGGAGACGACAATTTGATGGTGATTTCATCGAGTGATGAAACAGTCATTGATGATGCCGCAAAACAAAAGCTGATAGACGAATACACGAGTTTTGATCCCAAAAAGCCACTTGATCCCATCAAAGTGAAACTCAGCGATGAATCCATGGCATTGATCAATTTTACCGATCCGACATCTTTGAATGGAGCAATGCATACTTCTGATGAAGCAACGGTTGACAATGATTTTGCTGAACAAGTGCTTAAACTTCTTGAATCAAACAACAACAAGCTGGACGGCATGCAGAAACAAATTGATGATCTCCGAACAGAGCAAATAAAGATGTGGCAACAAAATCAGGATGACAAAAATCTGGTGATGCAAAAGCAAATTGATGATCTCCGCGATATGGTTTTTGCACTGGTAAAAATGAATTCAGGTCAGGACGTAGCTGATGTAGGAAAAAGCATGGTGAAGCCTGGAAATGCAGGAGGAAGTGTAACCAATCTTCCTGGTTCCATGAACATTTATTTTGCGAAAGGATCAGCTTCACTCAATGCGAGCTCAAAACTTTCGTTGAACGAGATCGTTGACATACTCGCCAGAAGTTCTTCGATGAAGCTAATTGTAACCGGATACGCTGATAAGACGGGCGATGCCGCAAAGAACTTATTACTATCTCAAGAACGGGCGAATGAAGTAAAGCGTTTTTTGACGGCAAGTGGTTTACCACAGGATAGATTTATCACCAAGTATTTTGGAGACAGAGATTCACAAACTGAAAATAATGCAGATAGAAAGGTAATGATTGAGTTCGTGAAGTAGAAAAAGGTTTCGCTTACAAAAAGCCCAATTGATTATTTCGAAAAGGAAAGTTGACTTATGAAAATTATTTGTATCGGACGCAATTATTCTGAACATGCAAAGGAACTTGGCAATGCAGTTCCAACGGAACCAGTCTTTTTTTGCAAACCGGATTCTTCTATTCTGCCGAAAAGCAATCCCATGTACATTCCGGAATGGACAAAAGATCTTCATTACGAAGTGGAGCTTGTCATTCGCATCAATCGACTCGGAAAAAATATTCAGGAAGAATTTGCGTCCAGATATTATGACGAAATTGGATTGGGAATTGACTTCACTGCCCGGGATGTTCAGGATGAACTAAAAAAGAAAGGATTACCTTGGGAAAAGGCGAAAGGATTTGATGGTTCTGCAGTGGTTGGTCAGGATTTTATTTCGGTGGAGCAGTTTCAAAACAGTCATCACGGAAAATTTTCCATGAAAAAAAATAACTTGGAAGTGCAATCTGATTCCAGCGAAAGCATGATTTTTTCCTTTGATCAAATCATCGCTTATGTTTCGACATTCATGACATTAAAAATTGGCGATCTCATTTTTACAGGAACACCTTCAGGAGTCGGACCCGTTGCAATGGGTGATGTCCTGGAAGGATTTATTGGGGAAAAGAAATTCTTCAGGGTAAAGATCAAATGACCATAGCAGGATATCAAAGATGATTTTACAGACAAAAAAGTCAGCTTAAATTTCTGGTCGGAGAATCAGCTTCTGTTTAAACCATTCAAACTTTTTTTTTCAATTCAGTATTGAGCACATTCATAGCTCGCGTTTGAGTTCTGATAGATTCTTTGTGCAGTTGCTCAAGATATTTTTCAATGAACTCTTGACTTAGACCTAGTTTATCTGCAAGCATTGATCGTGTTTCGATGATTTCCTTCCAACGATCGACTTGTAGTATGGTGATGTTATGTTCCTTTTTGTAGTATCCCAATTCTTCTGTCACTCG
>JANOVT010000004.1:0-9581 GCA_031417525.1 Flavobacteriales bacterium
AGCGTGGAAAAGAAGCAACCCACCCCCCAACTTAATCACAGCAGCTTGATTACTATATTTGACACTCGCAAATCCACGTCATAAAAAGGGAAAAAAACTTGGCCGAATTTCCAAGATTGGTTTAGTCGGACAATAATGAAATGATTTCACAAAAGGCGCTCTAACTTTGGCGCCTGATGAAAATTGGAATCGTAGGAAATGGAAACGCTGCCTGGCATTTATGTAAAATGCTTCAAGAAAAAGGGCACGAGATTATGGAGATTTATTCCCGTAACGGGGAAGTTCTCAGTTCGGCACCTGACGCCAGCTATATTTCCGATCCCGCTTTATTTTCCTCTGATTGTGAACTGATTTTTATAGCCGTCAGCGACAATTCCATCCAGGAAGTTTCCTCCAAAATCAACAAAATCTTTTTCGTCGTTCATATTTCCGGCAATACACCGATGGAGGTGTTAAGTCAAAATGAGCGAGGTGTTGTGTGGCCTGTTCAATCGCTGATCAAGGAAAAAGAAATCAATTATGCAGAGACTCCTTTTCTGATTGAAGCTTCGGATCTTATTTCAGAGAAAAAACTTTTTGATCTTTTTCTTCTCATTTCGGAAAGAACATATACCGCAGATTCATCCAAACGCGCTGTGGTTCATCTTGCCGCTGTATTCGCAAACAATTTCGTCAATCATCTATATAATATGGCCGATGAGATTTTGCTAAAATCTGACCTGTCATTCAATCTTCTTATGCCGATGATTCAAAGCCATACCGAGAAGCTGAAATTGTTATCTCCGCATGACGCGCAAACAGGTCCGGCAAAACGCGATGATGTGAGTACTATTGCAAATCACCTTCAGTTCTTGGAAGATCAGCCAGAAAAAAAATTGATGTACCTTCAATTGACAAACAGCATTCTTGAAAAATTTCATGGAAAAAAACTATAAAGAAAAACTACACGACATCAGCACATTTTGTTTTGATGTGGATGGCGTGTTTACCAATAACATTGTTTTACTTGCGGATAATGGCGAACAATTACGCACAGCGAATGTCCGTGATGGTTACGCCGTTCAACTCGCTGTAAAAAAGGGTTTGCGTATCGCAATAATTAGTGGAGGAAAAAGCGAAGCTGTTCGGAAACGATTCGAAGGTCTGGGTGTGACGGAAATTTACCTGGGCTCTTCTCATAAGATCGAAGTATTTCGTTTGTTCATGGAAAAGCATGGTCTTGCCCCTGAGAACATTTGTTATGTCGGCGATGACATTCCCGACTATGGTATTATGTCGAATGTCGGATTAGCGTGTTGTCCGGCGGATGCAGTGCCGGAGATCAAATCCGCAGCACATTACATTTCACCAAAGAATGGCGGCGAAGGAGTTGTGCGTGATATTTTGGAGCAGGCTCTTAAAGTAAAAGGGTTGTGGATGGATGCGGAGAGTATGATCTGGTAGGGGCTTCGCAGAGGAAGGAGATCAGAGGTCAGAGGTCAGAGATCAGAGGACAGAGGACAGAGGACAGAGGACAGAAGTGAGAATTTGAATCGAGAAGTACTTCAACAATAGATGATAATGTAAAAGCGTTCAGTGAATATGAAGATTTTTTTTGTAACGGTGATTCTATTTTCATTTCGTATTTCGTCGGGGCTTTCTCTGGAAGAAACGGAAAATGCAATTGCTGCATTTCACTCGAAGGTGGCGGCATGCAGTTCGAATATAGAAGGTGATTCCATTTGTGATGAGATGCGCAATTTGTTTATCTCATCATTTGACAATCCGCTTGTCTTTGATTATCCATTCGAAAAATTTCAGTTCTGCAAACTCACATCGAAGGATCATCACATTCGATTGTTCAACTGGAATTTGCCCTACCCCGATGGAACGCACAAGTATTTTTGTTTTGTATTGGTCTGGGATGAAAAGGATAAAAATTTCACCTGGACTGAATTGAAAGACAATCAACGTGAAGTCGAAAAAATCGAAAACAAATACCTCACTCCGGAAAAATGGTTGGGAGCTTTATATTATGAAATAATCCCGATGGTCAAAAAGGGTCGCGGCGATACTTACACATTGCTTGGTTGGGATGGCAAAGACAAAATGACCAACAGGAAACTCATCGATGCAATTACTATAACCGGCAGCAAACTCCGATTCGGAGCAGGAATTTATCTTACAGATGACGGCACACGCAAACGAATGATACTGGAATACAGTGACGAGGTAAGTGCCTCAGTGAAATATCACCCGAAAAAAAATGCCATTGTGATGGATCACCTCTCACCAAAAAATCCTTTGATGACCGGCATCTACGCCGACTATGGACCTGATGGCAGTTATGATCTGTTGCTTTTGAAAAAAGGCAAATGGCAATTTATAGAAGACATCAATATCTCGGAGTTTGTGAATGGGAATGATAGGCCATTCATCGATCCACGCAAAAGACGAAACTGAGTTTTCGGATATCAATAATTACTTGAGTCTGGAAATGATTTGAGATGGTGGAAGCCTGCATTTCGCCCGATTGAATCTAGTTTCTGCGAATTCGAACCTCCGTCGCACCATACCCATAATGGCTATACGGCGCATCCATAAATTCACAATTGGGATAGTAATCGTGGAGCATTTTTCGAATTTCCGCGCGAAGAATTCCTTGTCCAATGCCGTGTATATAAACGACCCGAGAAATTTTCTTGTTTTCAGCAATCCGTAATGTTCTTTCGAAATGTTCCAATTGAACAGCGATGATTTCACTGTTCGACATGTTGTTATGCGTATCAAGTAATTCATGGATGTGCAGATCCACTTCCATCGCTTCGCCTTTGCGCTGAACATTGTTCGCGTCTTTGTTCTTATAAAGTAGTTTGAATTGTTCGTTGGCCTTTTTCGCAACGTTCTGGTCGAGATTTCTTTCCACAACATCCATGATGTCCGGTTGTGTTTTTGCATAACGATCATACTCCTTGTTCCAGTTTCCGACCGGCACTAATTCTTCAGCAGCATGTTCGTAAGAAAATCCATCCTTGTCTTCAACCATCACCCAACCAGTACGAGGAAAACTGATCACCGTGCCTTCACCATGATCATTCAGAAATTTGACCCGTTCTCCAATTTTCAATTCCATGATGCAAAGATACGTTCACGTTCGTTCGTTGTGGTTCTCGCAGATTTACGCAGATTGAAAACCGGATTTGCGCAGATTTTTTTTGTTTGCTGAAAAGCACGAAGTAGCAATTTCTAATCCTATGGTCATCGGATTCACTGAATTCTCATTAAATCTGTGAAAATCCGGCTTTCAATCTGCGAAAATCTGTTTACCACTATGTGGCGTGAACCAAAAGTTCCAAAGGAACATCTATCGCAGGATTTCCCTCGCGATCACAATCTTCTGAATCTCGCTCGTGCCCTCGCCTATCGTGCAAAGTTTGGAGTCGCGATAAAATTTCTCCACCGGGAAATCTTTTGTGTAACCATAACCGCCGAAAATCTGAACAGCTTCTGTTGATACCCTTACTGAAACTTCCGATGCGTAATACTTGGCCATCGCAGCTTCTTTGGTCATCTTCATTTTGTTGTTCTTGAGATAAGCCGATTGGTACAACAGCATTTCAGCTGCTTCTATTTCTGAAGCCATGTCGGCCAACTTGAATGCAATTGCCTGAAAATTGGAGATCGGTTGTCCGAACTGTTCGCGCTCTTTTGAATATTTTACTGCTGCTTCCATCGCCCCTTTGGCAATTCCAAGCGCCAATGTGCCGATTGAAATTCTTCCACCGTCAAGTATTTTCATGGCCTGCTGAAAACCGTAACCTATTTCACCAACAACCTGACTCTTGTGAACGCGACAATTATCAAAAATCATTTCGGCCGTTTCCGAAGCACGCATGCCCAGTTTGTTCTCTTTTTTGCCACCGCTGAAACCTGGTGTGCCACGCTCAACAACAAAAGAGGTAATTCCTTTTGAATCCAGCAAATCGCCGGTACGGGCAAGAACTACAGCTACATCACCGCTGATGCCATGTGTGATCCAGTTTTTTGTTCCGTTGATTACCCAATAGTCGCCATCCTGAACGGCGGTGCACTTCATACGCATCGCGTCGCTGCCGGTGTTGGCCTCTGTAAGTCCCCATGCTCCGATCCATTCACCTGAAGCAAGTTTGGGCAAGTATTTTAGCTTCTGCTCTTCGTTACAAAATTCGAGGATGTGATTGGTGCAAAGCGAATTGTGTGCTGCGGTCGAAAGTCCTATAGACCCACACACTTTAGAGATTTCTTCAATCACAGAGATGTATTCGAAATATCCTAGTCCTGCACCTCCATATTCTTCAGGCACGAGCACGCCCATCATTCCAAGTTCGCCCATTTTGCGAAACAATTCTCTTGGAAATGTTTGCGCTTCGTCCCACTCCATCACATGTGGACGAATTTCTTTTTCTGCAAAATCACGCACCATTTGCGCGATCATTTTCTGATTTTCGGATTGTTCAAAGTTCATTGCTTTGTCTATAAAGTTCTCGCAGGTTATCACTGATCTGGGCAAAATCCGGCAGATTTGTTGAATTCCGCCATAAAACACAAATCATTTTTGTGTGCATGAAATTGCGAAATCTGTAAAATCTAAGGGAATTAGCTCGAAAAATAATCCGTTTCCGGATCTGTTTTAAAAACGTGCGAATGTAAGAATGTGTTTACTGTATTGTGCAAGGGCATCTTCACCTTTTAAAAATGAAAGTTCTATGAGGAAAGAAAATCCTGCTACTTCACCCTGTGCCAGCTGAATGAGTTTCGCGGCTGCGGACGCCGTGCCACCCGTTGCAAGCACGTCGTCGTGAATCAGAATACGTTGACCGGCAGCCACAGAATCGATGTGCATTTCAATCACATTTTGGCCATACTCCAGGTCGTAGTTGATGGTGTAGCGCTTACGTGGAAGTTTATCCTTTTTGCGAATAAGAATGAATGGCACGCCCAATCGCAGAGCCAATGGCATTCCAAATAAAAATCCGCGACTTTCCAAACCTGCAACTCCTTCAATGTTTTGATCACGGTAGTGATCTGCCAATTCATCCAGAATTCTGTTGGACAATACAGGGTCCTGAAAAATGGGTGTAATGTCTTTATAAACAATTCCTGGTTTTGGAAAATCGTGCACGTCCACAATGGCCGATTTGATGCTTTCGCTTAAAGTTTTCATAGAGGCGCAATCTAAAACCGAATTTGGTTGAACTGTTTTTTCTCGCTGAATACCCAGACTGAATCTCCGAATTCGCAGAATAATGCAGTCCATTGCACAACCATTCTTTTACTTCACCTCGAAATAATCGCGAACCTTTTCAAATGTACTTTGATCAATCAAAACGCATTTCTTCATGTCGAAAACAGTTTTGAAAGGCCCGTGTTTTTCACGATAAGCCATCAAAGCTTGTGACTGCGAAGGCTGCAGGTAAGGGAATTTTTTGAGTCGATCCAATGTCACGTCATTGAGATTCATGCGAGTGATCATTGATAAATCCAGCGTCATCTTTTGTTTGAGAGTATCTGCTTTCCCGGGTGTCACGCGATAGATTTCCGCAAGCTGTTCAAAGTTTCGAAAGCCCCCAAGACGATCCCGATACTCCACAATCTTGCGTGCGAGATACGCGCCAATGCCCCGAAGTTTTTTGAGTTGAATCGTGTCGGCAGCATTGAGTTCGACAATTAGAAAGTCATCCTTCGTGGATGGCCAGGTCGGTTCAGGAAAATTTCTCTTCTGAAAAACCGAATCGTGCCTTTCAATGAACAATGGCTTTTCCGTTTCAGGAAGATCCACAAACGGTTTCAGTTGTTCGAATAATTCCGGACTAATCACATACATTTTTGAAAGATCATTCACTGTTCTGAACTTTCCACCTTTCGAAAGATAGTTGCGGATGCTTTTGATTTGTCCGTTGTGAAGTCCAAGTCGTTTCCAGCCGGACTCGTCTAAAATATTCGGATCAAATCTGAAAAGTTCAGCGGTTTGTGATGAATGAATTTCTTCGCGATTTTGAAAAATATCTTCAGTTATAGTATCTGATTTCGACCAATCGATCCATGCTAAATCATCTGTATTTAAAAATTCACTTTTTGGATGAATAAAAAAAGGCACCAGAAAATTGCATCCTATCAACACCACGATGAGCGTGAGTAAAACGATAACTCCGCGTTGTTCCCCCGAACTCATCTCAAACCACTCCCGGTAACTAATTGCTTTTTTCCGGCGCCTTTTTTTCATCGGAACAAAAGAAGGTCGATGAGCAGTCCCGGGCAAGAAGTTGTTATGCGTAATAAGAATATTGTATGTCGGAGAGCGAATGAGGAATAGAGCCAAAGCGCCAACGAGTTGCCAAGAGAACAAGTAACGATGAGATTTTTTCCATGCCTCTCTGACGCATTGTCTGACTGCCATCTGAGATTCGGACAATCGCTTTCACGCTAACACGCTTGCACCCTACTCACTTGTATTTGACTATCACTCCATTCTTCAAATCCTTCATGTATGTCCGGAGATCTTCTTTCACTTCCTTGCTCATAATCAGCAGCCCGATGATATTCGGAAACGCCATCCCGAGAATCATCATATCAGAAAAATCGACAACGGCACCAAGGCCGGATACAGTGCCGATGACCGTGCAAATCATAAACAAAACATTGAACGATTGTTTGATCCAGTTTTTTTCACCAAATAAATAAGCCCAGGATTTCATTCCATAATAACTCCAGGAAATCATAGTGGCATAAGCGAACATAATGATGGCGATCATGAGCACCCAATCGAACCAAGGGAACATGGAAGTAAAAGCCGCATTGGTGAGACTTGATCCGGTGAGTCCGTGCGTGTCAGCTGCAAATCCTGTAAACACCAAAACAAGCGCTGTCATAGTGCAAACAATCACTGTATCGATAAAAGGCTCGAGCAATGAAACCAGGCCTTCACTCACCGGTCGATCTGTCTTACTGGCGCTGTGTGCAATACTCGCCGAACCAATTCCTGCTTCATTACTGAAACTCGCACGTCGAAATCCCATCAGCATCACTCCCATAAATCCACCTTTCATGGCATCCGGATGGAATGCACCATTCCATATTTGTGCAAATGCATCACCGATATGCGAAAAATTTGCACTGATGATGATCAATGCGAAAATGCAATAGACGGCAACCATGAAAGGAACGATCTTATCGGTAACACGGGCAATGCTTCTTATTCCACCAACAATGACTAAACCAACCAAAACGGCCATCACAATTCCAAACCAAAGAGAAGAAACTTTATCTGCGCCAAATGTTTGAGCTACCTGAGCAAACGCCTGATTGGCCTGAATCATATTGCCCCCACCCAATGTTCCACCTACACACATGATGGAAAAAAGAACCGCAAGTACTTTTCCAAATCCTTTCATATTTCGTTTCGCCAAACCTTTGGAGAGGTAATACATCGGACCACCACTCACTTCGCCATTCTCATCGATGTTGCGGTATTTCACACCCAGAGTACACTCGATGAATTTGCTGCTCATACCGATCAGTCCGGCCACGATCATCCAGAATGTTGCACCTGGACCACCCACCGCAATAGCCACAGCCACGAGTGAAATATTTCCCAGGCCTAATGTTCCGCTGAGTGCAGCCGTTAAGGCCTGAAACTGCGAAACTTCACCCTTATCCTGAGGCTTGGCATATTTGCCCATGGTTATGTGAACGGCATGTTTAAAACCACGCACATTGATGAAACCGAAATAAAGAGTGAACCATGCGGCCGCTACGATAAGTAAAACCACAACGAGCCAGCAATCTTGCGTTACCGGATCACCATTCGGATTCAATAAAGGCTGGCCATTGTCTTGGTACACAACAGGATCATAAATACCAATGGCCGCAAACGGATCCCACAAAAGCACGGATGACAGAGCATTCACTACCGGAATGAAAAATGAATTCAGTTTTTCTTCGATTGAATTGGCTGCTACTTCCATCTCGATTGAATTTGAAGTGCCTGCAGCATCGGTGACAGTGACAGAATATCCAATCCCTTCATCCATGCCGGTGCAAGCACTACTTGTGGTTGCCATATCCTTCTTCGACCATTTATACGAATATGGCTCTGTACCACCTGTAACCATAGCCGCAGCAGACGCGTCTTTGATCTCTCCGGAAGGGTTACTCGTTTCAACCTTGACAAGGAGTTGTGCCTGCATCGAAATGACAATACACGAAAAAAGAAGTACCAATAGTTTCTGCATATAAAAAATTGCTTTGCCGCAAATGAAGGCAAAATTCATCGACTTCATCCATGCGGCATCCAATCAATGTCGGATTTGCAAAAAACTACCGTTTACCAAATCGCACCGGACGGTTAACAAACGAAATTTTTTTTCTCTGAAATCCATACCGATTTTCGCACCTCTTAGCATCAGAGCAAAGGAGATATAGTTCATTCAAAAAAAATAACCACGTGCAAATTGTTCAATTTGAACATTGAACATTTTAGTCAGGGAATCTATTGGACCAAAATCAGCAATGATCAAAAATCGATTGTCCGAAAACTGATAAAAAATTGAGTTGATGAACTACATATGTTGAAGAAAAAGGTCATGGCTATTTGTGGAAGTACCAAAAGTTCTTCTCACAACTTGAGCCTGATTCATGCCATTGCTGCCATTTATGATGAAGAAATTGAAATGAATGTTTATGCAACCATTGCATCGCTTCCTCATTTCAATCCAGATATGGACAACGCATCACCACCGCGCGAAGTGACCGCTTTCCGACAGCAAATAAAAGAGGCCGATGGTGTTTTGATTTGCACACCCGAATACGCCATGGGTGTTCCAGGAACTTTGAAAAATGCCATTGACTGGACTGTTTCGTCATGTGAATTTTCACACAAACCTGCTGCACTGATTACAGCATCTTCACAAGGACAAAAAGGTCATCAAAGTCTGATGGAGACTTTGAAAATCTTAGAAGCGAAAATGACTGATGAAACACATCTGGTCATTTCTTATGTAAAAACAAAAGTGAGTGCGGAGGGTGAAATAAAAGATGATATGACCAAAAGTGAACTAAAAAAAACGATGGCTGCTTTCCTTCGATTGATGGAATGATCAGAATCATTCTGTGTTCACTAGCATTTCGATCAGCATGACATGTACCTTTGAGCGAAACAATTGAAACTAATATGACCACAACACCAAATGCAGAAAGCGCGAAAAACCCATTCAAAAAATGGGTCCGCAGAATATTGTTGATTGTTATTTTGTTGCTAGGATTTTGTGTCTATTGGTTTTATTTCAATGCGTACAGCAAAGGCAGTCGCATCGGAAAAGATTTAAAGATCAGTACCAAAGGAAATATTTTCAAAACCAACGAAGGATATTTCACAGAAGGTTGTCGTGACGTGATCGGGAATCTTCCCATTTTCACTTTTTCAATCAGTGATGACAATGTACAGAAAACGCTTCTCGAACTTCAGTTGAAGCCAAAAGCATGTATTGAACTTCAATACGAAGAGTTTCGGAGAATATTACCCTGGAGAGGCGATAGTAAATATGTGATTGTGAGTGCAAGAGAAT
>JANOVT010000005.1:0-12153 GCA_031417525.1 Flavobacteriales bacterium
CTGCGGTCTATCCTCTCAAACTCAATTCTAGTGTGAGAGTGAGTGTGAGTTTTGAGATGATAACTCAACATGCGAAGCCGTGGTCTCATATCTCACACTCACTCTCACGCTCTTCTTGCCTTTTATCCTTAAACTAAACTGCTCATAGAAATTTATCGATGTGGAATCCACTTCGCCTGATATTCGCTACGGTAAAAAAATCACCACATCATGAACAAATTCATCATCACATTTTCGCTTATTGTTGCTTCTATGGCAGCACAATCACAATCAGCCAAAGAAGTTATTTCACAGTGCGTGGAAGCGCTTGGCGGTAAAAACTGGGAGTCTGTGAACGGTCTTCGTTACACAACAAACGTTGAACAAGGCGGAATGAAAATTCCTTTGGAAGTCGTTGCTCTGCGTGATGGTCGCACCTATACGAAAATTACTTTTCAGGGAATGGAAATCATTCAGGGTGCATACGACGGCACAACAGTGTGGAGCACCAATTTTATGACACAAAAGCCTGAAAAAGCTGAAGCGGATGATGCTGAAAATACGCGCAGAAGTGCGGGTGATTTTCCAAACGCTTTAGCAAACTATGAAAAAGCCGGATACAAGGCGACGCTCGAAGGGGAAGAAAACATCGACGGTGTAGCTTGCCACAAAATCAAAATGGAGAAAAAAACCATGTTGGCTGAGGGTGTAGAAGTTCCCAACATCGAATACTACTATATCGATAAAGATTCAAAGGCTTTGATCATGACCGAATCTGAAATTAAAAGTGGCGAAATGAAAGGCCAAATTGCACAAACAAAATTGAGTGACTATCAGGAAACCGGCGGAGTATACATGCCTTATTCGCAAACTGTCGGTTTGAAAGATGGTCAATCGCAAAGTCTGACATTCGATAAAATCGAAGTGAATCCTGTTGTGGTGGAAGAGACTTTCAAATACAAAGGGGAATAAGAAAATCAGAGGTCAGAGGACAGAGGACAGAGGATAGAGGTGAGAAGTGAGAAGTGAGACGTCGGAATTTTGATCCTGGATTAAAGACAATTGTTTTGTTCACACTTCTCACGTCCGATATCTGACATCTGTCTTCTTTCTTCTATCCAACTTCATACACACACGAATAATAAACATCCAATAAACTGTGATGAAAAATCTTATCGTTACTGCACTCCTTCTGTCGAAGGCATGCGCTTTCTTTACCCAAACAACACCACTTGTCGCATCTGATTATTTCGGTGACCTTCAGGCACGACATATCGGACCGGCATTGATGAGTGGTCGCGTTACCGACATTGAATGTCATCCAAAAAATTCGCAGATTGTTTACATAGGCGCTGCAGGTGGAGGCGTCTGGAAATCACAAGATGCCGGCTTATCATTCAATCCAATCTTCGATGATTATTGCCAATCGATTGGAGCTATCGCAATCGATCCTTCTGATCCTGATAATACGCTTTGGGTGGGAACCGGTGAAACCTGGACACGCAATAGTGTAACCATAGGCGATGGAATTTATCGCACCAATGATGGAGGAAAGTCATGGACTAAACTCGGTCTGGAAAAATCAGAACGCATCAGTTCTATTTGCATTCATCCGAAAGATTCAAAAGTGATTTATGCTGGTGTGTTAGGCGGACTCTGGAGCAATTCCGCAGATCGTGGTGTCTATAAAACCAGCGACGCAGGAAAAACCTGGGAGAAAATTTTATTCGTCAATGAAACCACCGGTTGCTCTGAACTCATCATGGATCCTAAAAATCCGGATATACTTTATGCGGCATTCTGGGAGTTCAGAAGAACAGCCTGGTCGTTCAGTTCCGGCGGAATGACAAGCGCTTTATATAAAAGTACTGATGCAGGTAAAACCTGGAATAAAATTCACAATGGATTTCCGGAAGGCAAACTAGGACGCATTGCTGTTGCTGTTGCTCCTTCCAATTCTTCTATTCTATATGCAGTAATTGAAGCTGAAAAAGATGATAAAAAGGGTTTGTATCGCTCTGATGATGGCGGAACTTCCTGGAAATTTCTCAATGGAGATTTTGGATTGGTGGTACGACCATTCTATTTCTCCCGTATTTCTATCGATCCTAAAAACCCGGATGTGATTGTGAAAGCCGGTTTATATGGTTCCATCAGCCGCGATGGAGGAAAAACGTTTAAAGGCATGGGATCCATGCATTCCGACATACATGACATCGTATTTGATCCGAATGATTCTCAAAAAATGTTTGCTGCTACAGATGGCGGAGTATACCGCAGCATGAATGGTGGAGTAAGTATGCAAATGGTAGAAGATCTGCCTTTGAGTCAGTTCTATCATGTGAGTGTCGATAATCAGGAACCCTATTATGTGTATGGCGGATTACAAGATAATAATTCATGGTTCGGTCCTTCATCAAGTCCGGGAGGTATTGAAGCGCGCGACTGGCAACTCGTAGGAGGTGGCGATGGATTTCGTGTTTATCCGCATCCTTCAAAACCGCACATTGTTTACTCTGAGATGCAAGGCGCAGAAGCACTTTGGCGTTATGATACGAAGGAACAACAACTGAAAGTTGTGCAGCCTACACCCGGCAAAGGCGATCCAAAACTTCGCTTCAACTGGAATGCTGCCTTCACTACAAGTAAACACAATCCAGATCGCTTGTATGCGGGTAGTCAGTTTTTGCACTTGTCAAATGACATGGGAAATACCTGGACAAAAATTTCGCCTGACCTCACTACAAATGACAAGACCAAACAAAATCAGGTAGAATCAGGTGGATTATCTGCAGACAACTCAGGTGCAGAAAATCACTGCACCATTTTTACCATTGCAGAATCACCGATCAATGAAAAAGTGATCTGGATCGGAACGGATGACGGTCAGATCCAAATCACAACAGATGGAGGAAAAACTTGGACGAACCTTACCAAAAACATCACCGGCCTTCCTTCAAATACATGGTGTTATCACATCGAAGCAAGTGAATTCGGTGAAGGCATAGCATATGCCGTTTTTGAAGGACATACCACCGGTGACTTTACACCATACATCTATAAGTCCATTGACTTTGGAAAAACGTGGAAGTCCATTGCAACAAAGGAAATTACAACTTTTGTGAGAAGCATTCAGGAAGATTATAAAAATCCGGATTTGCTTTTTGTTGGTAGTGAAAACGGATTGTTCATCACCGTTGATGGTGGTGCTTCCTGGTCGAAATTTTCGAACAATATGCCATCCGTAGCAATACATTATCTGGAAATGCATCCACGAACCAATGACTTGATTATGGCTACTCATGGTCGCGGAATTATAATACTCGATCATGCAGATGTCTTAAGCGATTTGAAAAAAGACATTCTGGAAAAACCGCTTCACTTCTTTGAATCGAAGCCCTTTGTGATGAGTGAAAAATCATCTTTTGGAGGCACAAGTACAGAACATCAGTTCGTAGGAGATAATCCTTCGACCAATGCTCGCATCAGCTATTTTTTACCAAAACGACATACGTTTGGAAAAATGTCGATGGAAGTGGTCGATGCAAATGGTGTCTTCGTTGCCAAACTTGAGCCAGGTAAACAGAAGGGAATCAACACGGTGGAATGGGGATTCAATAGTAGTTCGCCACGTGTTGCCAAAGGCAAAACGCTTGCCGGAAGTGCTTTGTTTGCTCCGCGCGTTAAAGCAGGCAAATACAAAGTTCGTATCACCAAAGGCAGCGATGTATTTGAAAAAGAAATCGAAACGATCTATGATCCGAAATCACCTTTTAGTTTAGAAGAAAGAACACAACAACAAAAAGTGACGAAGGAATTGTTTGACTTCACACAAGAGCTTGCGTACTTCGTGTACAAATTAGATACGTGGGATAAAGCGGCTGATGAATACCTAAAAACTAATCCAAAAGCCGGTAGTCATGCGGATGTTGTTTCAAAAGCACTTGACAAAATTCGTGAGGCTTGTGTAGTAACTAAAGGTGATAATTATGTTGGTGCAGGTGAGCCACAGATTCGTGAAAAGGTAGGTAATATCTATAGTGCCATTGGATCTTATTATGGCGCTCCCTCCTCTTCCCAGCTTGACAACGTTCAATCACTACGTGACAAATTCAAAGAACAAGTGATAGCCTTTGAAAAACTTGCGACGGGTGAGATCAAAAAATTCGAAGCAGATTTGGTGAAGAAAAAAATAGCCTTGCCGGTGGTTAAAAGTTTTGAAGACTTTATGAAGGATGAAAATCCGTAGAGCAGCAAGCTGCTGATTCGACGCAGAGTTTAACAAGGAGCAGAGTTACGCAAAGAATCTTAATAACCTTAGCGAATCTTTGCTCCTAAGTCGTTCTCTGCGTCGAATCATGAGCGAAGCGAATCTCAGAATGAAATCCACCGACCTATTCTACTCAAAAGTCGACGAGCCAAACAAGAGTTGTTTGCTTGCATTAAGAGATCTCATTCTTTCATTTGATTCCGGTATTACACACGAACTCAAGTATGGTATGCCGTTTTTCATTTATAAGGGCAAAATGATTTGTTATCTGTGGACTCACAAAAAATTCTTGAAGCCTTACATCGGTGTGGTGGACGGAAATAAAATGGAACATCCCGGATTGTTACTGGAGAAAAGAGCCCGCATGAAAATCTTATTGGTAGATGCTGAAAAAGATCTTGATGTGAAATCAATTAAGCTATTACTAAAAAAAATATTGGCCTTGCGTGGATGAAGAACAGCAAGCTGTTTATTCGACGCAGAGGACGACTCAGGCGCAGATATTCGCTAAGAACATTATGATAAAACTCTGCGAGGCTCTGCTCCTAAGTCGTCCTCTGCGTCGAATAGAAGCGAAGCGTCAAAGAAAATTCAATTCAAGAAATCACACTGCCATAAGGTTGTCAGTCGACCCTCTTTTGTTTGCATCACAAAATTTAAAAAAACAACATGAACATCATCGAACTATTGCAAACAGAATTGGAAAGGGAAGAAATTCCGACCAGAAAAATGCTCTCGATCATTCCTGACAAGAAATTTGCCTGGAGACCTCATCCGCGAAGTATGGACATTCGCACATTGGCAACGCACATTGCAGAACTTCCATCATGGATCACGTTGGCAGTAACAACAGAAGAGCTTGATTTTGCTGCAACTCCATACAATCCGACAATCATCAACAAAACAGTTGACATGGTTGCGCTTTATGAAAAATGTCTGGAAGACGGAAAGAAACACCTCGCTCTCGCTACTATACCAAAGCTTCAGGAAAAGTGGTTGTTGAGAAGCGGCGACATCATTCACAGCACCATGACGAAATATGAAGTTATCCGTCACGCCTATTCCCAAACCATTCACCACCGCGCCCAATTGGGCGTATTTCTTCGGCTATTGGATGTGAAAATTCCGGGGACGTACGGCCCGAGTGCGGATGACCAGGCATTTTGAGGAAGAGGACAGAAATCAGAGGTCAGAGGTGCAGGGGCAGAAAATTTTCTGCCCTTACAATACAAGTTGGGGCGGAAAGTTTTCCCCCCCGACATACTTATACTCTGGATTGTATTATTCCGTTGTTCCGAATTTTTCAACCACAGGCTGCGTCACACCTGTCGCGCTGAATCCACCATCGTGATACAAATTCTGCATCGTCACATACCGTGTGAGATCACTAAACATGGCTACGCAATAATCAGCGCAAGCATTTGCATCGGCATTTCCGAGAGGCGACATCATTTCTGCATAGTTGATAAAGCCGTCAAATCCTTTCACTCCACTTCCGGCAGTGGTCACCGTAGGTGATTGAGAAATCGTATTGATACGAACCTTTTTGGCGGCACCATAATGATATCCAAAGTTTCTTGCGATACTTTCCAATAGACTTTTAGCGTCAGCCATATCGTTGTAATCCGGAAATATTCGTTGAGCTGCGATATAAGTCAATGCCACCACCGAAGACCAATCGTTCAGTGCATCCTTTTTCCAGGCAGTGCTGAGCATTTTATGCAAACTGGTTGCGCTTACATCCATCGTTTGTTTGTACCATTCGTAATTCAAGTCTGTGTAGTGTTTGCCTTTGCGCACATTCGGACTCATTCCAATGCTATGTAATACAAAGTCAATTTTCCCTCCAAAATGATCCATCGATTTGGTGAATAGATTGTCGAGGTCTTCAACGCTTGTAGCGTCTGCCGGAATGATCGGGGCGTTGCCAATGATCTCAGCAAGACCATTGATTTCTCCCATGCGCATCGCAATAGGCGCATTGGTAAGAATGATTTCCGCACCTTGCGCATGTGCTTTCTCAGCCACTTTCCACGCGATAGACATATTATTCAGGGCTCCACTGATAATCCCCTTTTTTCCTTTCAGCAAATTATTCGACATAGATGGTTGTGTTTGTGTGCGACAAAACTAATCGGAATTAGTTCAGAGTTCAAAGTTCATTGTTCCTTGTTGGTGAGTGCAGTTGTTTTCAAATCTATGTTGTGTCCAAATGGCGCTTTTCTTTTTGCGCAAAATGAAGATACTTTTGAATAGATCATGATAGCTTCACTAGGGCCAAAACACTTCACAAACTATGAACTCTGAACCATGAACTCTGAACTATTGTGTCTTTTTCGGATAGAATCCCCAATCGCCGTCGGTGTGCCATCATCATCGATCCTTACGAAAGTAATATTCGTGCTGCATACCACCGTCTCTTCTCCACTGTACAAACTGTATTTTCTAGCTTCGAGTGATAGTGTGATAGAAGTATTTCCAAGATCGAGTACTTCGCCATAGATGCGCAAGTGATGTCCGGCTTTGAGTGGTTTTTTGAATAAAAGTTCGCCTACGCGCACCGTGACCATGTTCGGAGTGCAGCAATATTCTGTTGCAAAAGCAGCGGCCGCTTCATCGATCCAGGCCATCAGGGTGCCGCCGAAGAGGTTGCCATGAATGCCTATGTCCCGTGCGAGTACAATTTTTTTCGTGATCAGTTTCATCGTTCTTAAGAGTTTTTGTTTTTCGTTTTTCAGTTTAAGCCATAAAAAAAGCCCTGCGACATGCAAGGCTTTTTTGAAATGAGTTTATATCTATGTATTGCATATCATTCATTCAAACGCCTTGCCGGTTGGTTTCGCATCCAACAGCACATTGATTTATGATGAAATGAAAATGACATTCTGTAATCTTTTTTTAACGGTGCAAATATAACTGTGCGTTTTGTTCTGAAAGAGAAAGGTCTGATGAATGAATCGTTAAGGATTCTAAATCAATCATCAACGCTCTTGATTTCAAGACATTTTTTTCTTGAGCCACTTTTTGGCTCAGAAAAAGTGGCTCAGTTTTTTTTCCAACATCCTGAGCCAAAAAATCAGAGCCAAAAAATGGCTCAGGAAAAGTGGCTCAAAATTTTTGAAGTAGTAACGCCTTCTCTCGCACGCAAAAAAGCTTTCTTGATTTTGTATCCTGATTTTGAATGAATTCTGAACAAACAAGATGATTTTACTCCGAATCATATAGCCAGTATTCATCTGGATTTTTGGAAGTATGGATGATGCCATAAACAATTATTTGCTCATTTTCGTCGAGAACATAATGATACATAAATGGGAAAACATGCATTTTCCTGCATCTGACATCGTCGTATCTAATTTGAAAATGAACGACTGACTTGATTTCATGTTCAGTTGCGACCAGCATTTCCAAAAATCTATTTGCCAAGTCCGGAGATATTCGATAATAATAATCTTCCGCCAACTCGATATCCTTTAATGCTCCTTCAGAATAGACTATTTTCATTTTCCTCTTTTGCTTCTGATTCCTTCAATGATTTCCTGAAGAATATATCGCTTTTGAGGATGATCGTCTTTTATGCGATTACGGACAATTTCCTTCTGCCACTCAGCAATGTCACTTTCATGAACTTCACTTTCACGCACTGCACGCAGATCAAGGCTATCCAACAATTGCTTAGCAAATTCATATTGATCATCGGAAACTTGTATTGTTATTGATTTCATGACTTACTGCTATCTATTGTCAAAAATAACATTATAAAGCTGGAATGCTCTGAAAAGACACTTCAAAATTTTTAGCCTTCTTGACTAGCCCTTAATTCGGATTTACCTTCTGCCCTCTCAATCGCTGCGGCGGATGATAATCGGGATTCACAGGTGTAGCCGGATCGTAACCGAAAAGACGATTGTCCTTGATGATGGTATCGACGTAAGTCGGAACTAATTCTTCCCATCCGCTGCAACCATGTTGGATCATATCCAATACATCTTTGGAATAAATGTCGAGCACATCGGTGTTGTAGTCCGTGATGTCCATCAGTCGTTTGTTGTAGATGAGATAATCGTACAATGGTTTCAACCTTGGATGGATCGGGCAGTTTTTGGCGGTGAGCAGTTTGCCTGTTTCTGTATCCTTGAATGGATAAAGATAAATTTTCAGATCACGACTGAAGAGAATTCCAAATGCTTCCAGAATTCCACCGTTTAGATCTCTGTAATATTTTTCGTTGAATAATTCCATCATCATGTTCGTACCCATGATAATGCCCATTCGTTTGGTGGTGTACTTCGTAAAGAACTCAACCAGCTTATAATATTTCGAATAATTCGAAACGAGCACAGTTTGTCCGAGGGAACACAGTATATCTGCGCGGTCTAAAAAGTCCTGTTCGTCGATATCACCTTCCGCTCGAAGATTGTTTAGCGTAATTTCAAACAAGACCTGGATATTATCTTGGTCAACGCGGTATTCTTTTTCGAAGAGTTTAAAACCCTTCATGATCATGTCGATGTTGACCTTCGTCACCGGACGGAAACTTCCGCGCAATGCGATAATATTCTTCTTATATAAGATGTCGGCTGCTTGAATATTTCTGCCATCAGGAGAAAATATCACCGCGTCCGTCATTCCGTTTTTTACGAGTTGCAATGAAAGCAATCGATTGTCTACCGTTTCGAAATCCGGACCAGTCATTTGTATCATATCAATTTCGACTTGATCGCGGGAAAGGTTGTCGTAGAGCGACAGCAAAAGTTCTTTCGGTTTGGAGAAAAAGAAAAAACATCCATACAACAAATTCACACCAAGAAGTCCGACAGAAGCCTGTTGTGCCAGCACATCCTGTTCATGCAAACGAACGTGCAGGATGACGATGTTCGGTTCCTTTACGGCGTTTGTTTGAAACTTCATGCCCATCCATCCATGACCTTGAATGGTTTTCTGATAATTGATGGAAGCTACTGTATCGGCAAAAGAGAAAAACTTCTTAGTTGGATGATCCTTTCTGTTCAGACGCTCAACGATGAGATTGTATTCGTGATTGAGCATATTGTTGAGGCGAGGCTTGCAGACATATCTGCCCTTTTCCTCTTTGCCATAAATGGCATCGGAAAAATCCTTATCGTAAGCACTCATTGCTTTCGCTATGGTACCGCTGGCGCCACCTGCTCTGAAAAAATGGCGAACCACCTCCTGCCCCGCGCCTATTTCGGCGAAGGTCCCATAGATTTCAGGATTCAGATTAACACGCAGCGCCTTTTGGCTAGCTGATAGAATAACTCTTTCAGTATCCACAAACTTGATTTTTAGTTTCGAAGTTGTGACAAAAGTAGTCGAATACTTTTAGAATGCGGATGTGGGATGTTGGCTTTTCATGTATTGGATGTTGATAGGAAAAAGCGTGAGTGAGCGTGTCAGCGTGCAAGCGTGATGCGCGAAGCCTGCGTCTTCATGTTGATGTCACTCAGAGCAGCCAAATAGCCAACGAAGAATCAGGGGTTGGCAAATTGGCTTGCGAACCCCAATCTGGCTATTTTTTCTGAGCCTTCAGTTGATTCAAGTACAATCGTGAACCAGCTTAAACACGCTATCACGCTAAACACGCTCTTCACGCTTCAACGCTTTTTCCCCCTAATTTGCGCACCCATACCAAAATCGCTCAATGACCATCACATTCTTAGGTACAGGCACATCACAGGGCGTTCCGGTGATTACTTGTGAGTGTGCGATTTGTACATCGAAGGATCCACAAGATCAGCGATTGAGATCTTCTATCATGGTCACCAACGAAGGCAAAAATGTAGTGGTCGATACTGGTCCTGATTTTCGTCAGCAGATGCTGCGTGAAAAAGTAAAAGCAATTGCTGGCATTGTATTCACTCATGAGCATAAGGACCATATCGCCGGACTAGATGAAGTGCGAGCCTTTAATTACTTCAATAAATGGCGGGCACAGGTGTATTGTTCGGCATTGGTCGACGCGGCATTACGTCGAGAATTTGCTTATGCCTTTGCCGATATGAAATATCCCGGAATTCCGGAAATCGATATCAACCAGATTACGCTGCAGCCCTTTTCTCTGATAGGACTGGAGTTTATCCCGATTGAAGTGATGCATTTCCAGATGCCTGTTTTTGGCTATCGGATTGGTGATTTTACCTACATCACAGATGCAAACTCCATTTCAGAAGAAGAAAAAGCAAAAATCCGTGGCAGTAAAGTATTGGTGCTAAATGCGCTTCGCCGCGAAAAGCATCCCTCTCATTTTAACTTACCGGAGGCTATTGCTCTTGCAACCGAACTGGGGGCTGAAAAGACTTATTTCACACATATCAGTCATCAGTTAGGGCTGCATGAAGACATCAATCGTGAATTGCCTGCAGGCATGCAATTAGCCTACGACGGACTCAAAATCGATATTATATGATTTTCAGCAGAATACTATATGGTTTGATCATCTTACCGATAAGTAAGCTTCCTTATCCGATACTGTATGGGTTTTCCGACTTTTTCTTTGTCGTTTTTTATTACCTGGTTGGCTATCGCAAAAAAGTGGTGACAGCCAATCTCCGCCGATCATTTCCAGATAAGTCTGAGAAAGAGATCAAACAGATCCGCAGAAAATTCTTTCGGCACTTCTGCGATCTGGTGATGGAAAGCCTGAAGAATTTCTCAATCAAACCAGAACAAGCACAGGCCCGGATGAAGCAAATAGGGGTAGAAATCTTCGATAAATATTATAAAGAGGGTAAAAGTGTCATACTGTGTGGCGGTCATTATGGAAATTGGGAATTGTGGGCTGTAGCTACCCCGGATCATTTTAAACACGAGCTATTGGCCATTTATAAACGACTGAGTAATGCCTTTTTCGACGATAAAATGCGCACGACTCGCGGTCGCTTTGGGCTTAAAATGGTGCCTACGAAAGAGATTGGAACTTATTTAAAGGACAATCCACAGAATCTGACAGTTACTGTGTTTGGCTTCGATCAGTCGCCTTCTAATCCTCAAAAATGTGTGTGGATCGATTTTTTAGGGCAGGAAACAGCAGGGCTTTATGGAGCCGAGAAATATGCACAGCTTTATGACTCACCGGTTGTTTTCGGTCATGTGAGAAAGGTCCGAAGAGGATATTACGAGGTAGAATATGCCCTGGTGACAGAAGAACCGAGGAAAATGGCATACGGTGAACTGACCCAAAAACTGCATACAATCCTTGAAAAAGACATCCGGAAAGCCCCTGAATACTGGCTCTGGAGCCATAAGAGGTGGAAGCATAAACGACCTTCAAATGAAAATTTTCAATCAGACGTATCGAATCAGTAATTCTGTGCGTAATATTGCGCCCCCAATTTTGGGAACCGCATCCATTAATCGCAACGCAAAATGAACCGCATCAAAGAACTTGAGAAGAAGCTGAATCCGGTGAAAGAAATGCCCGAATTCACTGCCGGAGATACTATAACAGTCAGCTATAAAATTGTCGAAGGAAACAAAGAACGTATCCAGGAATTTACCGGTGTTGTGATCCAGCGCAAAGGAACTGCCGGAGCAGGAACGTTTACAGTTCGTAAAATCAGCGGTGGTATTGGTGTTGAAAGGATTTTCCCTGTTGCTTCACCATTCATTGATAGCATAGCAGTTACGAAGCGCGGAAGAGTTCGTCGTGCACGTATCTTCTACCTCCGCAGCCGCACTGGTAAAGCGAGTCGTATTCAAGAGAAAAAACGTTTCGGAACTGTGGAAGCAGCTCCTGCAAGCGCAGAATAATATTCAACGGTTGATTTACTTCAAATCGATAGCGGGCTGTAAGGCCCGCTTTTTTTTTGCAGAAGCGAGATGTGAGAAGCGAGAGGTGAGATGGAGCGACAGCTTCTCTCATCGCACTTCTCACTTCTCACTTC
>JANOVT010000006.1:0-7307 GCA_031417525.1 Flavobacteriales bacterium
TGAACCATTTCGCTTTTTCAGGATCGAATTTCGCACCCGCTTTATGAATGTGTTCAAATGAAAATGATTGACACAATTCTTCCAGAGAAAATATTTCTTGTTCAGTTCCAGGATTCCAGCCAAGAAAAGCGAGCATGTTTACAAACGCTTCAGGATAGTATCCTCGTTCCCGGTATCCGCTAGATTTTTCATGTGTCGCAGGATCATTCCAGTCGAGCGGAAAAACCGGAAAACCAAGACGATCACCATCACGCTTGCTGAGTTTTCCATTACCATCTGGTTTCAACAGCAAGGGCAAATGCGCGTACTGAGGCATTTCATTTTCCCATCCCAGATAGCGATAAATCAATTCGTGTGCAGGTGCACTTGGTAGCCACTCTTCTCCACGAACAGCATGCGTAATTTTCATCAGATAGTCGTCGACGATATGAGCAAGATGGTAAGTTGGCATACCATCACTTTTCAATAAGACCTTATCATCAACCGTATCGGAATTAAAAACCACATCACCACGAATCAAATCATGAATGTGAATATCCTCACCTTGTGGAACCTTTAATCTGATGACCGCATGTTCACCGGCAGCTATTCTTTTTGAAACTTCCTCTTCGGAAAAAGTCAGTGAATTTTTAAGTTGAAGTCGAATGGTAGCGTCATAAGAAAAATTCCGTTTCTGGGATTCCGCCTCTTTGCGCATAGCTTCCATTTCTTCCGCTGAATCGAACGCATAGTAGGCGTATCCGCTTTTAACTAATTGCTCAGCATATTGTCGATACAATGGTTTTCTTTCGCTCTGGCGATATGGTGCGTGTAATCCATCACCGAAACCGACGCCTTCATTCGGTGTAATGCCGCACCATTTGAGCGATTCAATGATGTATTCTTCTGCACCGGGCACAAATCTTCCTTGATCAGTATCTTCAATACGAAGTATAAAATCACCGCCATTTTTTTTTGCAAACAGGTAATTGTATAGCGCTGTTCGCACACCACCCATGTGCAGTGGCCCGGTCGGACTCGGTGCAAAACGGACCCTGATCTTTTTATCACTCATACTGAATCAATCAAATTTGAAAAGAGGTGCAAAGGTAATGAGCCAGCTTAAAGCAATAATTGTGGCCAGCGCGGACACGCATTCCTTTCACCAAGTCCAACCAAGGAAGTTGATTGTGACGAACTCAATATTAGCTGTTTATAACTCGATATCTGGTCTTGACGGACATTATTTACCCGAACATAATTTTGAGCCGAACGAACTAATCCATCTATTCACATGAAAAAACTTATACTACTTACTGTTTGTTTCTCTTTCATTGCGGCTGGCCTTCAAGCTCAGCTTTCCACCAGGGAGAACTATGATCAGCGCCTAAAGCTTTCCACGAGACCAAAAGCCGGTGATGCTTCACTGCAATTTGTCATTCCGATCATTGATCTGAGCTCATCTGATAGCTCGAATGCCGGTTTGTACAAAGGAAACTCACTTTTCAGAAGTGATTTTCTCACCTACAAGTACTATCTGACAGATCAGAATGTGCTTCGACTTGCTTTGCGCTACACGGTGGCCAATGCCCGTATGGAGGGTACTGCACCTGATTCAACAGGATCTTTGAACCCAATTAACGAAAATTTGGATGAGATAGAAACTGACTTGAAAAGATTGCAACAACGAGACTTTGCAATTGCCGGTGGTTTAGAAAAACACTTTTCCAACAGCAATATTTTCGATGTTTATGGCGGTGCAGAAGTCATGATAGGCTTAGGCAAAAACAAAACAATCGACCAGGAAGAATATTTCAATGGAAACAAAGAATTTACCACCAAAACTACTAATACCAAGATTCTTGGATTCGGGCTTGTAACTGGCTTCAATGTATTTATCGCTGAACTTCCGATTTCAATTGGCCTTGAATATGGACTCACAGGAAAATGGATGTTTGGAGGTAAAACAAAAGTTGAAAGGGAACAAACAGTTGGAACAATTTCCCAATCTGCGGAGTGGTTTGAGCAGGAAGAAGATATCTTCGGTGATGACGATGTCAATCTTTTAGGTCAACCTCAACAGTACAGTGATCTCAGCAGGAGATCATTCAACGTGAATACCAATCACAATGTCCGATTAAATATTCACATTTACTTCTCTACGCGCAATGCAGTAACACGCTAGGAAAAACATTATCACCCATAGACTCAGAAAAGTATGAAAAAAAATAAATACATCGTTCTGGCGGCTTTGGCTGTGGTGATGCTGGTTTCCTCCTGCACCATGCACCGCAAAGCAGTGCCTTTAACGCCTATCAATGCGCAGATCAATTTCGATATGGATGATCTCGAATACATGGGCGATGTTACCGGACAGTCGGAACAGTCCTATGTACTGTTCCTGCCATACGGCGGAAGAAAATACCACGCCGGTTCATTGATGCCGCAAGGTTTTTCAATTGCTCTGCCGAATAACCGCGGATACAACAACGCGCTCTATGATGCGCTTCAGCAAAAGCCGGATGCAGATCTTGTGTTACCGGTATCGTTTGAAGTCACAACATACCAGCAATTTTTAGGACGCAGAGATGTGCTCCAGATTCGCTTCAAAGCATATAAGATCAAGTCGAAGTAGACTCTAGTTTATCAACAATATGAAAACACCCGAGGTATTTACTTCGGGTGTTTTTTCATCTTTGAGGTTTTATAAAATGAATATGCGTAAAATATTTTCCATCGGGGTATTAGCATTCTGTTGTTTTGCTTTCATCATTCAATCGTGCAAAACGAAGGAAGAAGCAGGTCCTGCCATTTTTGTCACACCGGGATCGTTGGTTCTCAGTGCCGATGCAGGCGACCTGCTTGAATTTACTATCAATGCTGTTGCCGGTGACAACGAACTGCGTCAAGTAAAAATCTCTCAAAAACCTGAAGATGGCATTACATCTACCCTCAAAGACACAACTCTTTTTGGAAGCAACTCTGAGTTTTTCTATGTCTACACCGTTCCGGAGGGTGCATCGCGTATCCTTCTCACGTTTACTGCGGTGGATAACGACGGAAAATCTGTTTCAACACTGCGCGATTTGTATGTGAACTCTGCGACATATCTAACCGAAACAACCGGCTACGAAATGTTTTCACCATTTCATTTCGGAAGCAATAACGCTTTCAACCTTGGCAATCTGAGCTATTTACAATTGGATACAGATCCCGATTCGACCGTAGTTGATTTTACAGAAAAAGATGAAACCGATGATGGACAAATCAGCAGAAACATCACTTCCCTTTCCGGAGTCAAATTCGTACGCAACAATTCATTCAACTATGCGCAAGCAAGCGCATCCTCAGCTGCAGCAAGTTTCGTGAGCAGTGTGCCTCAACAACTCATCACCAATATCCAGGTAAATGACATCCTCATCACCGAGTTTGATACCATTTTGCATCGATATGCGGTGATCAAATTGACCGGTACTTTTGACGATGCGGATCCTAATCTGGACCGGTACATTTTTAATGTCAAGAAGTAGCATTCGGCCATCCACAATCAGAAATTTGAAAATTCTAAAAACGCATAACATATTCCGTATCGATTTCCTATTTTTGGTGCGGGTGCTTTTACCAATGACACAACACAAAAGCATTAATCCCACTTATTCTGCTATTTTTTTATGAGTAAAATAATTGTTCCAACCGACTTCACTTCTGTATCGAAAATCGCTATTGGTTATGCAAGCGAAATGGCTGCCATCACAAAAAGCGAAGTACACCTTTTACATATTGTAAAAAACAAATCGGAGGTAGCAGAAGCTGAGCAAAAAATGTCCGCTCAGGCGGCAGAGTTTGGAAGCCATGTGCACGCAATGGCGCGTGTAGGAAATATATTTGATGACATTCCGAATGTGGCAGCTGAAGAAAAAGCAGACATTATCGTAATGGGAACACATGGATTGCAAGGCATGCAGTTCATTGTCGGCAGTCACGCTTTGCGCATCGTCACAGAAAGTAAAGTGCCTGTAATCATCGTCCAACACGACACCACACGCAGTGCAAAAGTGTCAAAACTGCTTTTACCATTAGATCTTCATCAGGAAACAAAACAAAAATTGAAAATCGCTTGTGATGTTGCCGAAAGATTCCAGGCAGAAATTCATCTGATTTCTCCAAAAGAAAGTGATGAGTTTTTGCATAATCGACTCGCCAGAAACATTGGTTATGCTGAAGCTTACATCGAAGAACGCAACATCAAGTACAAAACCACTATTACAGACTCAGGTTCAAGTGGCTTTGTGAAAGAATTGCTGAAGTATGCGAAATACGCTGAGATTGATCTCATCTGTATTCTGAACACCACAGAAGATCGTCTCGTGCATGCATTTGGCGTTGACAGCGAACAAAAAATCATCACCAACGAAGCAGCAATTCCGGTCATGATTTTGAATCCGGCGGTGACTTATAAAGACTCCTCTTCAATATTCGCACAGTGAAGACAGAGGTCAGAAGACAGAAGACAGAGGTCAGAGGTCAGAGGTGAGCTCAGCGATTCTCGCTTCTCACTTCTCGCTTCTCGCCTCTTCTCACACTTACTGACAAGTAGATTATTTTCCGTTTTCAGAAGGCCATTGTAATCCTACATTTACCCCCTGAAATGAAATACAAACGGATTCTTCTGAAATTGAGCGGTGAAGCGCTCATGGGTGATAAACAATTCGGCATCGACAATCATCGTCTTCTACAATATGCCAACGAAATCAAAGATGTATGGAGTTCCGGCGTTCAGGTCGCCATCGTGATCGGAGGCGGCAATATTTTCCGCGGTGTACAGGCAGAAGAAGGCGGAATGGAGCGCACGCAAGGCGATTACATGGGAATGCTCGCCACCATGATCAACAGCATGGCATTGCAAAGCGCCCTCGAAAGTCTTGAAGTGCACACCCGATTGCAAAGCGCCATCGAAATGAAAACCATTGCCGAACCATTCATCAAACGACGTGCGATGCGCCACCTTGAAAAAGGTCGTGTCGTCATTTTCGGAGCCGGTACGGGTAATCCATTCTTTACAACCGACACAGCAGCATCGTTGCGTGCGATTGAAATGGATTGCGATGTGATCATGAAAGGAACTCGGGTCGATGGCATTTACACGGCTGATCCAGAAAAAAATCCCGATGCAACGCGTTACGACAAGGTAACCTTTGCTGAAGTTTTTGAAAAAGACCTGAAAGTGATGGATATGACAGCATTCACGTTGTGCAATGAAAACAAGTTGCCCATCATTGTTTTTGACATAAATAAGAAAGGCAATCTTCGTCGGGTTACGTCCGGCGAACCGGTAGGAACCTTGGTAAGTTTTTAAAGAAACACCAACTCTTTTATTTTTGCGCCCGTTGTTATTCCACAAACAGATTGTTTTCGATTCCGGAAAATACCAGATACTATGAGTGAAGAAGTGAAAATGGCACTTGATGAAGCCACGGATGCAATGCAAAAATGCATTGATCACCTTGATGTTGAATTGTCTAAAATTCGCGCGGGCAAAGCATCGCCAGCTATGCTGGATGGAGTGAAGCTCGACTATTATGGCTCACCCACTTTGGTGAAAAACATAGCGAACGTCAATACACCGGATGCGAGAACCATCACCGTTCAGCCGTGGGAAAAACACATGTTGGATCCCATTTCAAAAGCCATCATGGAAGCGAATCTGGGACTCAATCCGCAGAACAATGGCGATCTCATCATCATCTCCGTTCCGATGCTTACAGAAGAACGCAGAAAAGATTTGGGAAAACGTGCGCACGCCGAAGGCGAACATGCACGCGTTGGACTTCGCAATGCGCGTAAAGAAGCGATTGATTTCATCAAGCAAGCCCAGAAAGACGGTTTGCCGGAAGATGAATCCAAAGCCGGCGAAGCAAAAGTTCAGGAATTGACTGATAAGTTCAACCGCAAAATTGATGAGCTAATCGCGATCAAAGACAAAGACATCATGACGATCTGATTTTTTCAGACAAAAGCTTCCGCGAGCCTTCTCGCCTGTTCATCACTCATCATCAAATCTTCGAGTGAAGGCGTTTTGATGAATTCGCTTTCCGCTAAAACTCCTTCCACCAATTCTGCGATTTGCAGAAATCCGATCTGATCATTCAGAAATAATCTAACTGCTACTTCATTTGCCGCATTCAAAATGCAAGGCATATTACCGCCTTTGTTCAAAGCATCAAACGCGAGATCAAGGCAACGGAACGTTTTTCTGTCCACCTGCTCAAAGGTGAGCGACGGATATTTCATAAAATCAAAACGAGGGAAATCGCTTTTAATCCGTTGTGGAAATGCGAGTGCGTATTGAATTGGCAACTTCATATCCGGCAATCCCATTTGCGCTTTCATGCTGCCGTCTTCAAATTGCACCAGACTGTGGATGATGCTCTGCGGATGCACGATCACATCAATCTGTTCCGGTTTGAGATGAAACAGCCATTTCGCTTCAATCACTTCCAGGCCTTTGTTCATGAGCGATGCAGAGTCGATGGTGATTTTGGCACCCATGTCCCAATTGGGATGTTTAAGTGCCGCCGCCTTCGTCACGCTGGCGAGCTCTTCTGAAGTTTTACCGCGGAAAGGTCCGCCGGAAGCGGTGAGATAAATCTTTTCAATTTTGTTGTGCCATTCGCCTGCCATGCATTGAAAGATGGCGGAGTGTTCGCTGTCGACCGGATAAATATTGACCGCATTTTCCTGTGCCAGTTTGGTTACCAGTTCACCGGCAGCGACCAGCGTTTCTTTATTCGCAAGAGCAATGTGCTTTTTGTGCTTGATTGCATTGATGGTGGGCTCCAGTCCGGCGTAACCAACAAGAGCAGTGAGAACCATATCAATTTCCGTCGACTCCACAATTTGATTCAGCGCTTTTTTTCCAGCAAATACTTTTACATCGTGCGACCAGAGCGCCGCCTTCACTTCTACGTATTTCGATTCATCACCGATCACAACACTATTTGCCTTGAATTGAATGGCCTGCTGAATAAGCAATGCAGCATTATTCTGTGCGGTGAGCACTTCCACTTCAAAATGATCCGGTTGTGCAGCGATCACTTCCAACGTTTGTGTACCGATGCTTCCCGTGCTGCCAAGAATGGCGATGTGTTTTTTTTCTGATGACATAATTCGGGGCAAAGAAACGATGAGTGGGGGATAAAGCCAAAAGGGGAAAGCGTGCCAGCGTACAAGCGTGTTAGCGTGAGCCTTATGGCGCGGGCTTTATACTCCTTGGCTCTTCTTTAACTGTTTTATTTCGCATAGCCCGTGCCTGCGCATGTCGTTGGCAT
>JANOVT010000007.1:0-3090 GCA_031417525.1 Flavobacteriales bacterium
GAACTTCGTTTGCGAATCGTTCTTCCGCGTTTGGACCACGGAAGATTTTGTGTACTCGGCCGTCATAACCGAGTCGTACCGTAGCGCGTTGCGTGTTCTTGGCTTCTAACATGATTCGTTCAGTAAGACTGGGCGCGATTCTTGAGCTGCGGATTCAATCAAAGCATCGAGGACTTTTTGTGTTCCCCAGGTAATTTCTCCCCATTGAGAGTCGATCGGACCATGGGTCGCACAATCCGAAAAAATTCGGAACATTTCGACTTCCTGCGCACCGCGACGGCCCTCAGAATACTCGATGACGGCATGTTTGGTTGTATGCTCTTGCATATGGAAATCGCAACCATGAACCAAGAAATCATTGTGCCCTGCTTCAGGATAACCAAGGTACTCTAATCTGGCTATCAGATGAATTTTATTCATCGTGTCATCACCTGTGACGTCGACCAGTTGTTTTTCTGAATCCACATGTACTGTAAGGACTCCCGGCTGTTTGAGTAATTCCTTTCGGATGGTGCTCATGCATCCATCGCATTTAATGTTTTCAACCTGTATCGATTCGTGTTTCATGATTTCGCTGGCAGCATTAGTGCTTACCCATCGAATTTACACTGTATTCAAATTTGAAATGGAAACATAGATCATAAGAGAATATGATAATTAGCGCACGCACATGTCGCATTAACCGGCAAAATAGTTTTTCACCCCTGTGCGCCCGGATTGGATGAGCATTTGTTTTTCCCGCTCACTCAATTTTTTCACCTTCGGACTCATATTACAATCACTGATGGATACTGTTCGGTTCCAATCAATGGCTGTGAGTTGTTGCCTGTTCATGGTTTCCTTGATGATATAATAAAATGCAGCCATAAAATCTACTGCACTATCGATCGGTTGATAGGCCAATTCTTTGGTGTTTTCATCCATCAGGATTTGTTCGTTTGAATCGAGTCGCAGACCGAGTGTTGGTGCGTGAATGAGCTGACCATCGGTTTGTTGCTGATCAAAATATTGGATAATAAAATTGGCAGTGAATCCTCCATCAACACACAAATGATCTTCGGGTTTCATGTTTTTAAATTCGACAATACTTCCGATAGGCGTGACAATGACCGGTTCGTAATAAAGAGGAATCGCCATAGAAGCATGCACTGCATCAGCGATACGCATATCAGGATAATTTTCTGAAGAGAAAAAAACAGTGCGCTGATGATTGAGGCTGGTTGCTGCGATCACCAGTTCTTTGATCAGACAACTCGTTTGATTACCTCGAAGTTCATTGAGATCACGGAAAGTCAAATCTCGATTTCCTGTTTTTTTTTCAATCAGATTTTCAAGCCAATTCAAAAATGTGCGGCCATGATAATAACCGAGCCTTCTTCGGATTCTCGACACGCCACCAATCAATCCGAATCGACCGTCATTGAATTTACCGAAATCAGTACTGCCGATAATTTCAAACGTTTCTTCGGGAGTATAACCGATGCTCACCAAACACGCAGTGATGGCACCCGAAGAAGTGCCACCGACTTTATCGATGCATTCAAGCATTCCACGTTCATCGAGTTCCATCAATGCACCACAATATGCTATGCCCCGGATTCCGGCTCCTTCGAAGACGAGATTTTCGATTGACAGTGAATCCCTGCCGGGAGTAGCCGCTGCATGAAGAAAAAGGAATGTTGAAATGATCGAATAAAAAAATGGTCTCATACGAATACTTTTGAAAGCTGCTTATTGCACCAATATATGAATTCATTTACAATTGAAGTAGTCGCCTCTTCCGTGAAGTCTTGTGTGAATGCCGAAAAAGGCGGAGCCACACGCATCGAACTCTGTTCTGCACTGGCTACAGCCGGGGTTACGCCAAGCACAGGCTTATTGCTTGCCGTAAAAAAACACATTTCATTGCCTGTGTATGTCATGATACGTCCGCGTGAAGGCGATTTCTGTTACGACAACGAAGAGATGGAAGTGTTTAAATACGAAATAGAAAATTTGCAAAAAGCCGGAGCCGATGGATTTGTATTTGGAATTCTGAATGAAGATGAAACGGTGAACACTTCTTTAATGCAAGAAATGGTGAACTTCTGCAAGCCCTATCCGGTCACCTTTCATCGCGCCATTGATTGCACACCAAACATGTTCGAAGCACTGGAAGCCATCATTGATAGTGGATGCGAACGCATTTTGACTTCCGGAGGAAAAGCTTCCGGACCAGAAGGCGTCGCGACGATCATTCAGCTTGCAGAAAAAGCAGGAAATCGAATTCAGATTATGCCCGGAGGCGGCATTCGTCCCGATACATTCCCATTGATGCTGCATCCATCTATTCGAGATTATCACCTCAGTGGAAGATTGCCGCATGTGTCAAATGCGAAATCAAGTTTGTTTGACATGAACTGGGCGGAGACGGATGAGGCGGCAATCAGGAGAGTCGTGGAGTGTGCGGAGCTTTTTTTTGGAGGTGGGCAGGCGATGATAGGCAGTAGGCAGTAGGCAGTAGGCAGTAGGCAGTAGGCAGTAGGCAGTAGGCAGTAGGCAGAATTTGACAAAGTTGATATATGAGTTTAATATCAATTGCTTATCTCGACAAATCGCAAATCATGGATGTACAAACTTGAAGTACAAAATGAAAAAGCGCCATCCAACTTCTGGATGACGCTTTCGAATTTTCCATACGCTGATCGTGAAAAATTTTGCCTTCTATTCAACAACGAATTTTTTCGACTCGCTGTAATCTTGGGCAGACAGGCGGAGTAAATAAGCGCCTTTGGCTAATTGTATGGGAATCTCCATTCGCTGCCCAGGGACAAGCGTCGATGAATTCTGGCTAATAGATGCCACGACCTTTCCGAGCATATCTAAAATTTCCATTTTCACTCCTGTGGAATTAGTTGACCATGAATTTATTTTCACAAAGAGCATGTCTTTGGAAGAAATATTCGATATCAATTCCCAAGAGTTTGTTGTTGTCGTGTTCGATGAATTCAATATCGAAGTAGATACAGAAGTAAACTGACAAGTATGGTCTTCAAAAGTTGCGGTACTTGAATAATTCACAGCCTCTGGATTTTGACAACCGAATATTTC
>JANOVT010000008.1:0-30577 GCA_031417525.1 Flavobacteriales bacterium
AATCGGACTTGCAGATGGACAATTGATCGTCGCTGTATTACTTGTGCAATTGATCGCGATTCCAGGTGCTATGATATTTTCTTTTTGCAGCAGAAAGTTCGGAAATCTCAACACTTTGAAAATTGCGTTGTTTGTTTGGTGTGGTGTCTGCTTATTCGCATACTTTGTGGTGCATACGCCTATCGAGTTTTACATAGCTGCTGGTGGAATAGGATTTATTATGGGCGGCACACAAGCGCTCGCGCGTAGTACCTACTCCAAATTTTTACCCGAGACAAATGACCATGCTTCCTTTTTCAGTTTTTATGATGTCACCGAAAAAGTTGGTCTCATCATCGGACTCTTGTCCTTCGGATTTTTGGAAGGCGCGTTTGGAAGTATGCGCACATCGATTCTTGCTTTAATTACATTCTTCGCTATGGGATTAATTTTGATATTTATCGTTCCGAAGAAGGAGAAAGAAATTGAAGGAAAAGTTTTTCGGGTATAGGTTTTTTAGCAACAAGTTGCTGATTCGACGCAGAGGACGACTTAGGAGCAAAGATTCGCAAAGTTTTTTCTAGCCTATCTAAAACTCTGCGCAGCTTTGCTCCAAAGACGATCTCTGCGTCGAATAAAAGCGAAGCTTTCATATTCATCAGTGAAATATTTATTGCCGTGTTGGGGAATGTTACCAAGTTAAGCGGCGCATTCCAATTTTACAATTGATTTCATTCAAGCACCATCGGAGCGACATGTTCTTATCATGGTGATTCGAAGTCGGCATTCCAGCTCCATCGGAGCAACATATTTTTATACATCTAAATGAAATCGAGGCATTCAGGTTTTTTTATCATGATCTATAAAACATGATATGCCGCTCCTATGGAGCTTCATGAATTCCTTAGCTTAATTACATTGCGAGTGGGCAGAGATTCATTACGAAATGACTTCTTACGAAAAACTCAGCGAAACTTTGCTCCTAAGACGATCTCTGCGTCGAATAAAAGCGAAGCTTTCAAATGGAGTAATTGTTTCCAATCTCAAAGGTTCAGGATAAGTTTCAATCATAAACCGCCTTCTCGCGATGAATGCAGATATCTCTCGCCGAGAATCGCTGAGGAGCAGAGTTTCGGAGAGTTTTTGTGTGATTTATTCTTTGCGTACCTCTGCTCCTAAGACGAACTCTGCGTCGAATAAGCAGCTCGCTGCTATCCCAGGATGATCACCAAAGCAACAATCCCCAGCACTGAAATAATTTTTAGCAGATTACTTGTGCCTCTGAAATCTTTTTGCACCTGAGCATTACGGATCGAAATGAAAAGGAATATGGTGGGAATGATGATCAACGCCGTTAGAATCACCAGATCCATGAGTGAATGCATTTTCCACATCACTAAACCCATTCCGAGAATGAATACTGCTATCAATCCATAGAGGTAGTTCTTCGTTTTTTCAATTCCATAAACAATGGGAATGGTATGATAATCCCCAAGTGCATCACCTTCCATGTCTTCCATGTCTTTGACCGCTTCGCGCAAAAGGGTGAGGATAAATGCAAACAGACTGACTGCAGCTACGCGCATCCACATGTGTGAAAAGAACTCATGTCCGTCAATCAGCATGTCCTGGTATTTCACCTGCAATTCGTGTATTTCAAATAAGGCCGCCCAGATGGGTACACAGGCTGTGCAGAAAGCAACCGCCAGATTACCAACAAATACCCGCTTTTTCAAAACAGGAGAATACCACCAAAGTAAAGTGGCAATAAAAATTGGCAGAATCAAGGGCCACCAAAAGGAAGTGCGTAGACAGACATAAAGAGTGGCCAGGACAGCGAGGATATTCAATCCCTGATGCAAAATGATGGCTACGCGCCTTTTGACTGTTTTTCCAACAATCACTTGATCTGGTTTGTTGATCCTGTCGACTTTCTGGTCAAAATAGTCATTGATGACATTTCCGGCCGCAGTAAGCGCAATGACTGTGACAATTAACATACTGAAATCGAATGTGCTCAGTTGAAACTTCATTCCGATGCTGCTGCCTTTCATCCACTCCAGCATGACGAAGTATCTGACCACCAGCATAGTCAGTACCACAATCAACAGATTCAGAGGTCTTGTTAAGAAAAAAATGTGACGATATGCGCTCAATTGTTGAAATGTTTGGTGGCAAAGATGAGAAGTACTTTTAAATTAGCACCCAAGAGAAAAGGGAATGGAAGAAAATATTCAGGAAACACCGATCACTATTTCAGTGAAGAAGCATATTGTTGTTTTCGGCAAGCACGACTATATTTTAAAAAATGTGGAGGATTTGCTGGCGAAAGCCGATTTTGCTACTGCCGGGTTTACTGTCCTGCCAGAAGCTCTCGACTACATTCGGATGAATGCGCTCGACGCTGTTTTTATCGGCGGCGGCGTAGACCCTCACGATAGAATGCAAATCCAAAATTTATTGAACGTTGATTTTCCTCATGTAAAAGTGATTGAACACTTTGGTGGTCCGGCTACGATCATCTCGGAGGTCAAAAGTGCGTTAGGCGCATAGTCACCTTTGGCTTTTTGTTTCTCGCCACGTGGTGGCATGCTAGAATTCGCTAAAGGAATTTTAGAATTGAAGGAATTTTAAATCTGCGAAAATCCGGTTTTCAATTCGTGTGAATCTTTTTACCGCCATGTGGCGTGAACTTTCTTACTTCAAGAGCGATGTTCGCATTAGTGGCTCTCTTCAAGTTTTCGCCGCAATCAAACTCCCTGATTTAAACAATTCATTTTTTCCGTTTTTGTAAAGTGCATAAGTAAATCCGGGCTGAACGGCATAAGCGCCAATTTCACCTGCTTTGTTCACTGCAAGAAATCCTACTTGAAAGTCTTTGAAATTGCTGTGTTTTTTCTGAATGCGTTTGACGGCTTCTTCACACGCTTCTTGAGGTGTTGCTCCATTGCGCATCAATTCTACCACGAGAAATGAACCACAAGTGCGCACAACAGCTTCACCTAATCCTGTAGAAGTGGCAGCACCAATTTCATTGTCTACGAATAAACCAGCACCAATGATTGGACTATCACCCACCCGACCTCTCATCTTGTAAGCCAGCCCACTCGTTGTGCAAGCTCCTGATAAGTCACCTTGCAAATCCATCGTCAGTAATCCGATGGTGTCGTGATTTTCAATATTCACAATGGGTTTGTATTCACTTTCTGTCAGCCAATTTTTCCAGGCTTTTTGTGCTTCTTCACTTACAAATGCATCATGCGGAAATCCTTCGCTCAATGCAAATTCATAGGCACCTTCACCTACAAGCTGAACGTGAGGGGTTTTTTCCATCACCCGTCTGGCAACAGAAGCAGGATGTTTGATGTGTTCCAGAAACATCACACTGCCCGCCATGCCATGGCTATCCATGATGCATGAATCCAGTGTGGTGTGACCATCCCGATCGGGAAGTCCACCGAGACCTACCGATAGATTCGTAAAATCTGCTTCGGTATCGTTCACACCTTTTTCCGCCATGTCGAGAGAATTACCTCCTGCCAACATAGTCTTCCATGCGGCATCATTTGCTTTTAATCCGGCGTCCCAGGTAGAGATCACAAGTCCGGTTTTGAAAACGGGTGCAGGAATTTTTTGCTGTTCGACTTTTTGATCTGGCTCATTTTTATCAGCGCATCCCTGAAGTCCCAGCGTAATGGCTGTTCCGGCAAGAGCGGATGTTTTTAAGAATTGTCTTCTATCGCTCATAGAATCTTTTTTACAATTGGATTATTTGATTGATGATCAGCTCACCATTTCGCGTTGCAGTGTTTCAACTGTATCACCCGGTAAATTTTGCAGATCAAGATACATCAACCCATCCAGCGCATTATTGAATTTCGGATCACAATTGAATGCGATGATTTTTGCATTCTGCTGTAAATACTTTTTCAATAATATCGGCATCGTGAAAGAGGATGGCTCGATGTCGGAAATGATGCGATCCATCTTTTTTACATCTGCCTGAGAAGCATTGACAAGTGCTTCCGTGTCGACATTTTTTACTTTTGGTTTGAATGCATTGCGAGGTTCAACCAGTTCTGCCAACTTATGATCGTAATGATGTTTTGTGATGAATTCAATGATCAACTCCTTGGATACTTCCTGATAATTATTGCTGATGGAAACTGGTCCAATGATGTATCGAAAGCTGACGTTGGAGATGAGGTAGTAGAGAATTCCTTTCCACAGAAGAAACAACGAGAGCCGGTGTTTCTGATACTCCTGAACGATAAAAGATCTTCCGAGTTCGAGTGATTGAGCCAACATTCCATCCATTCTTTTATCCATTCTGAACAATGAAGAGATGTAGAATCCACGTCTACCGTATTGCTGCAAAATCTCCTGACCATTTCCTACACGATATGCACCTGCAATTTTTTTTGCTTCGCGATCCCACAAGATGAGATGATTGTAGTAAAGATCGTATTCATCTAAATCGATGCTTTTGTTTGTGCCTTCTCCAACCGCCCGAAACGTCACTTCACGCAATCTTCCAATCTCGCGAAGGATAGATGGGATGTGTGCGCTTCCAACCACGTAACAATCGAAATTGTCGTAGCTCAGCGTTTTGAAATCAGCAATCTTTTTTATTTCTTCATCAATCGCTTCCGGTGAAACCGGTGCGATGATTTCTGTTGGTTTTTGTTGAATCCGGAATACTCTGAAATAATCTCTTTTCACTTCGAACGAGCTTCCCAGAGCGTATGTTTTTGCGCGGATATAACGACCATATTGTTCCAGATTCGTGAACATATCGGTGTCTTTGGTCGCAATCGGTTTACCGATTTTCAGTCGGATAATTTTACCTTTTTTCTTCAGCATTTCTGATGGCAATGCTAATGTGCGCAGGTTGGCATGAATCAAACCGAGCAAATGAAATATTCTGGAATTGGTTCCATCGAAATAAACTGGTACTACAGGCACATTAGAGTTGCGCAAAATTTTGATGGCGGAGTTAGCCCATTTTTTATCTGCGATTGTGCGCAGATCTCCCTGATAGGTTGAAACTTCTCCCGCAGGAAATAATCCAAGTGGATGTCCTTGTTCCAGATGTTGCATCACTGCTTTGAGGCCTGTTACATTTGAGTAATATTCTTTGTTTTTTTCAAATGGATTTACGGAAACAAAGTAGTCTTTGATGGGCTCGACATTTTGTAAAAGGAAGTTAGCCATCACCTTAAAATCAGGGCGAACTTTTGCAATCGCATACAACAATGTCAATCCATCTAATGCACCAAAAGGATGATTTGCTGCAACAACAAATGCTCCCGTTTTTGGAATATTCTCTAAATCTTTTTCATCTATTTCGATTTCAAGATCGAGTTGTTTGAATAACTCATCGATACAGGAAAGGCCGGGAGAATTACAAACCTTATCATAGAGGTCATTGACTTCATCTATGCGTGCAACTCTCGTCAACAACGATACAAAAGGATTGTCTTTAGGCAGTCGCGTTGCTGATGCAATGGCATCTTCTGGGATGAGTTTTTTTAATTTAGGTTCTTCCATCATTTGACAATCACCTGCTGTGAATCAATGCCATGTTCTGTTTGCACAATTAATTGATAGACGCCCGCGCCAAGGGAAGATGCATCAAAAAAGTATTTGTTTGTGCCTGTTCTCATTCTGCCGCTAAAAACATCCAGTGCTTTTCTGCCCATCATGTCAATGAGCATGATGGATCCATTTTGAGGATGCAAACTGCCGATCTCAACACACGTAATTGCAGAAGCCGGGTTTGGAAAAACTTTACTGAAATGAACACTTTCCAATTCATCGGTGAATGCCACCTCGCCAAGAATTTTAAATGTCCAGAATGCATCCGGAGCAGGCATTGGTCTGGTCTGAATTTTACCTGTGGATGCTTCACCTTCGACATAATATTGTATGATGGTTCCGACAGGTTGTGCAGGTATGTAAGCCTGCCAGTTGTTGTCTGCCATCGCGTCCATATCCACTTCGGTAAATGTGCTTTGCAAAGAGGTTTTCCAGAATAATCTCCCGAAGGCAACACCATCGCGGTGATTCATGTAAGCGGTTACATTGTATGGATTAAGATTGTCGAATGTGTCATCGAGTGGCTGATGCGAGATCAGTAATGGATCTTCCACTCCAACTGTGTGAGTGATACAATGTATAGCACCACTTTGTGAAATGATGTTGTTGCCCTGGTTGTCGCAGTCGATTCCTACCAATGTATAACCAGGACAAGTTTCCCCCCAAATGCGAAAGGCCGTCGTATCATATTGTTCACGGTAAGTTGGGAAGATGATTGTGTTATTTACAAAAACAGCATTGGTGTAAGTGCGATAGGAACCACCATTATCCGGATAGAGTCCACTCATGCTATTTGGCATTGGAATTCGTATCACATTATATGGCGTTCCGAACTTGCTGGTGTAATTGCTCAGCACATATTCGATGTTTGCATTGATCTGGGGTCCATCTGCAACATTGTTTGGATATTCTCCAACGATGAGCGTTTCCTCATCAACGATTTTCATGTGCATATCAATGTGATGAATTCCATCGTATGGCAAGGTGGGCATTTTTATGTAGGTGTTGATTCCCATAAAATCTTGTAGAATGTTTTCGATTTCACCCGTGGTATGCGTCGGATAAAAAATGGCAAAGTCGCCATCCCCATCATTTTCATCAAGAATGAGCTCGGATGCAAATGCAGTTCCGAATCCGTCGCTCATGTAGTTACCTCCTGTATAGCGCAGTTCATAAGGTGATTCTGTGGTTGCATATAAATCCAGACCTAGTTCATTGGCGATCAACTCGGGTGATTCATCGTCATTCGGCCTTGGTCGGTTATACATCCAATCAACCATGATGAGTGAGTCGACTTCGTTCCCGTAAACAGGATTACCTGCATAGTCGCGCATCCAGATACTATCATAGTCTCCCTGCACCAATGTAATATTGCTCATGTCTGCGAATGCCGTACCTCCGTCATTTGATGAAGTGAGATAATCTTCAGTGCCTTGTGGGTCGTCTGTCAGAATGATCACTTGGGTTTCAAGTCGCGCTGCTGCTACAATCTGTTTAAGTATGGCTGGAAAGTCAGTCCAGGCAATGGTAAGTGCCTGTACTTCTTCCCATTCTGCCATGGCTCTCAAATGCGAAAATTGTGGTGGAGTAGTGATCACCTGCGCGGATGAATTTTGCAGGATGAGAAGCAGGAATGGAATGAAAAAATATTTCATAAAAACATTGAATAGCAAAAAGTGAATGAAAGATGCGCATGAATCAGAATGTTCTTATGCCGAATTTGTTCTCCAAGCTAACTTTGAGGCAAAGTTTTTCTGATCAATGCGTAAATATGCGAATCAAATCTGAAATTCGAATGAAAATATGTTCACTTTTTGGTGAAGCTATGGAATGAATAAAGGAACCCCAGTATCCTGATGAGGGTGAACGGGTTCTCAGATCAAAAAAATAACGCAGATCAGTATTGAACTTCGAGGTCGGTGGTTTGAAATGATGGACAAAATATGCTATCAATGAGCATGGTGTCGCTCTGTGCGGTCAGATAGTCTTTCTGGAAGCGAAGCCAGGTTTCGCCATACAATCGGCAAGTAAAAGTGGTATCAACATTTTCACCGTCGAATGTTTTCCAGTTATTGGAGCAGCAAACGCAATCGAAGTTGGCATTTGCGAAAGTGAATCGGAAATGATCGGCTGCATCGGAGGGCGACGAATTCTGAATATGCACTCTGACAAATGCTTCTGGCTGCATGATAATTAGACTTGTTTCAGGCTGTCCAGCTTGAAAATCACTCACCGTTAAATCAATTTCACTTTTGATGTATTGACTTTTTTCACAATCCAACCGAAGTGCGGCAAAGTTTTCTCTTGCCCAGACCATTGCAAATTGCCCGTCTGCTGCCGAAGTAGTATGGGCTGCTGCCTGGTAATTATTGTTGTATACACCGGTTTCAACAACCTGTTTTTGGAGCGTGATATTCACACCTTCCAGTGTTTGATTGGTATTTGCCGCCACCACAACTCCATTAAGCATGTACTGTTTATTTTCTTTTTTACATGAATTCATAACCATTGGAATCAAAAGCAACCATGCAAAATTCTTCATTGAATATTTCATCACTAATGCGTTTCTGTTTTGAAATGCGCGTAAAGAGCTAGGATTTTGCCAACAAAATGGTATGGTTCTTTGGCATGGCAATAACCATGTTTCACACATGGCATGCTATAGTATTTTTCCTGTTGCTTCAGGAGCAGCGCCTCAGCAACATGACCATCCCAGATTGTATCGTTCATTCCCAATTCTCTGGCGAGATTTTGTGCATCGAAGACATGACCTTGTCCGATGTTATAACTTGCCAGCACGAACTTATCACGTTCTACAGGATCAGGCACTCTTTTTTTCCATAACCCCTGTAAATATTTCAGATATTTTACACCCGCAGCAACACTGCATGATGGATCTGGTGTTGAGTCGCATCCGAACCGGATGGCTGTTTCAGGCATCAGCTGCATCAATCCGTAAGCTCCAGACCATGATTGCGCTTGTGGATTAAAACGCGACTCTTGAAATGATACAGCTGCCAACATTCGCCAATCCCAACCGAGGACCGGTGCATGTAATTTGAACAGTGAATCGAATGGCGAAATGTCACCCGGGCCCATTTTGGGCATGGTATAATTGGAATATGCGGGTTCGTCTTTTTTGCTAGTGAAATACTTTTCGTAAGTTGAACTCAATTTGTCTTTGGTCTTTTTTTGACCGAGCCATTTATTGAGCTCATCCAACAAACCAGGAGCATTTTTTCTGACGGCCCAGGCGATGTTTTGATACCCGGAAATGGGCACTGTCATATCTACCGACTCAAAATCCATTTCTTCCATCAACGCCAAATTTTCATCCGTGATCGTTGCCGGAATTTCACCATCATCCACAAGTCTGATGAGGTCATCCGTGCTTATTTCGCCTGGTGCTTCCTGAATGCGAAAAGTTTTTCCGGTATTCACTTCGATTTGTTTTAGTCTTTCATAAAACGACGAATAGTGATGAACCCAGATTGGCATTTTTTCAAGTTCATTAGAGTCATTCACCAAAATAGAAGCGGAGTCGGTCTGCATAAAAATTTTTCGCTGAACGAGTACCTGCCTTGTCTGATAAACCGGCAGCGAGAATGATACTAATTTATTTCTTGCTTCTGTATCGGTAAGATTTGTAGCTATGATATCACCTTCCCCTTTATTCAGTAATTCAAACATCTTATCTACATCATCCAATAATCGAACTTCCAGTTTTACCCCAAGGTGTTTTGCGAATAGTTTCACCATCTCGTAATCGAATCCCTTGATCTGATTTTTATACAGGAAGTACGTTGAAGCACTGTTTTCCGTGAGAAGAATAATTTTGCCTCTTTTCTTAATTGAATCAACATCGAAGTATACAGATGTCAATTCTGAAATGACAGGTGGCTTGGGTTGAGGATCATTGCATCCGGAAAAGATTGCCATAACCAGCAACATCATAAAGATGAAAAATGGATGTGTTTTTTTTCCGCTCATCATTGATGACTGCAAATTAGTTCTTTCTTTTAAACAAAAGAACCCTGTCTTTTAGTTGACAGGGTTCTTTCTGGTAAAGTGGGTTGTGATGGTTTGGTTATGAAACTTTTATTTCTTCAAAAACTTTTCTGTCTTGTTATCATAGCTTATATAGTACTCTGCTTTCGCCAGAGCCATGCAATCAACACTTATACTTCTTCCCCTTTTCACTATCTGTCCGTATACGTTAAACATCTCATAAGATGTTTCACTGGAGAAGGAAATACTTTTGGTTTTGCGGTCATATTTGAACGTAACCGGAACGACCGAACTGGTCACTTCACAGACACCTGATTTTCTCAAATCACCTTCGTAACTTTTCTGAGCTACGCGGAATTTGTTCAATCCGCTGGTAAGCTGAGTCTGGAATTTATATGAATTTTTTGCGCCTGTGCCGTTGCCCATGACTTCTCCCACATTCACCCATTTATTCCACTTGAATTGCTGTATAAGAAATGGAATCTTGCCCATTTCTGCATTTGTTTCCCAGCTTAAAGATCCTGAAGTTGAACATTCGATTTTTGTGCAGATGAAGGAAGGAGATGGTTCAAGTGCTCCAGGGTTGAGCACTTTTGGGGTACAACCGTCTTTGTGTTTGATTACAATCGTTAGAGGATCTCCGGTTTTTAATCCATAAATACCAAGGTCTATTTCAAATGCCTGTGAATTGATCTCATCTGTTGTCACCAGTCCGTTCACCGTTACTTCATATACGCAGAAGCCAACTCCATCTGTGGAAGTGGCATTGATCACAAAAAGGTTGCGTTGCTGATAACGACCTTCGAGTACTATGCTGCCGGCCATCATGAAGCCGGAGACAATCAGGAAAAGTAAAGTGGCAATAAGCCTCATAACTGAAGTAACAGTATTATTTGATTCAAAAAAATAAAACGTTCAGGTATATATACCTTCTAAAATAGTCAGGTTGCAAAAGTATCCAATTTGGATTTAGAGGCGGAAATTAGTTTAGGGAAGAATATTTCAAACACTTCTTCTGCTTTTTTCTGGTGTTTTTCCAATTTTTCTGCTGCTTTCTGCAATTGGGAGCCATTCATCACCCTCTTTGACATTTGTTCAAGTGTTAATTCTATGCCTTTCAATGTATTGTATCTGGTCAGCCAGTCATATTCTTTCATTTTCCCATAAATGAATTTTCTGCGGTCGGTCATCATGAATTCACTGTTGTCGAGCACTTTGTAAACATTTCTGATAAAATCTTCCCTACGAATTTCACTGTATTTAGACCAGTTAATAGACAACAAATGATCAAAATAGACATCTATTGCGACTCCTGAATAAAGTCCAAGCTCACCTCTGATTTCCGCTCTCAGCTCCAGACATGATGGAAAAGTATCTGTGAATTCATCCACAAAGCGATGTAAAATGATTCCGTCCCGAATTCTGTCCGGAAACTCAAGGTATTTTTTTCCTTTGATATCATCCGCAATAAACTGACCCACCATAATCTGTGGGTCATCAAATGATAAATAACAATGTGCGAGGTAATTCATGCTGGCCCACAAAGTTAAACATCATGATTCCATAGCTGGGTTTTTCGTAAGCTTCCATAACCTTTCAGCTACAAATGTTTCCTGTTGTGTAAGCATTTTGTCCACTCAACTCTCTGGAAAGTACTTTTGACCACAGGCAAATGAAGAACAGAACACAGATCTATTGGTTATCTCAATTCGGCGGTTGGGGACTCTTTGTATTGGGTAACATTCTAAGTGCTTCTATTCAGCAGCAGCCATTTCAAGGCATTTATCTTTTATCCTGCTTTATCCTGATCGTTGGATTACTGACAACTCATATTTTCAGGTCAATGGTTCATCGCTTCGGTTGGAAGAAGCTTAATATTCCTCAACTCATTCCCAGAATGTTGCTTTCAGCAATTCTGATGAGTGCAGTTTTCACCACGATCAACACATTGCTTACTGACATGTTAAGTGGCAATTGGTCATTTATCAAGGATTCCGGATACATCAATTATTGGCAAAATATTCTCAATTTTTCGGCCTTATTTCTGGTTTGGGAAATCATCTACTTCGCAGTGAATACGTTTGAGAATTGGAAGCGTGAAGAAATTCTGAATCTTGAATTGAAAGCTTCACAGACTGAAATTGAATTGAACAGTCTTAAAGCTCAAATGAACCCACATTTTGTTTTCAATTGCATGAACAGCATTCGTGCATTGGTGGATGAAAATCCTGAAAGAGCTAAACAGGCCATTACAATGCTTAGCGGTATTCTTCGAAATAACCTAACGCAAAGCAGATTTCAGGCGATTCCACTCAGTGACGAAATTGATCTTGTGGAGAAATACCTGGCACTGGAAAAAATCAGATTTGAAGAAAGACTGACTGTTCGTTTCGAAATTGATCCGGCTACATTACAATATAAAATTCCACCATTTGTACTTCAAACAATTGCTGAAAACGGAATCAAGCATGGCATTTCAAAAAGAGTAGAAGGCGGTGCGATTAGCATCAAAACACAGGGATTTGATGGGCTTTTTTTAATCACTATAACCAATACCGGCAAATTTGAACTGCCAATTAATAGCGACGGAATTGGTCTGGCCAATGCAAAAACCCGACTGCATATGCTTTATGGAGAGGCAGCAGAAATAAAAATAATTCCAAACAATGACACGGTAGTAGTGACATTGTCTATTCCTATCAAAACAGATTGAATATGAAAACACTTATCATCGATGACGAACGGTTGGCAAGAAAAGAACTGATCAATTTACTGAAACAATTTCCGGAAATTGAAATTGCCGCTGAATGTGCGAACGCGGATGAAGCAAAATCTGCTATTCTTCTTCATCAACCCGAATTGATTTTTCTCGACATCCAGATGCCTGGTAAAAATGGTTTTGAATTGTTGGAGGAATTAGACTCTGTTCCGAAAGTCATTTTTGTAACGGCTTATGATGAATACGCTTTGAAAGCATTCGAAGTGAATGCACTTGATTATTTGTTGAAGCCGGTGGAGGAAGACCGTTTAATAGAGGCTGTCAACAAATTGATTGATGGCGATGATGAGGATGAGATAAGCATTAAAAAGCATGATGGTCGACTAGGTCAGGATGATCAGATTTTTTTAAAGGATGGTGAAAAGTGTTGGTTTGTGCCACTCCGTGAAATCCGGTTGTTCGAATCGGAAGGGAACTATGTCAGGGTTTATTTTAATCAATACAAACCACTTATTCTTAAATCACTCAACAACCTGGAGGAAAGACTGGATCATACCTTTTTCAGGACTAATCGAAAATTTATAGTCAATCTTCGTTGGGTTCAAAGTGTAGAGAATTGGTTCAATGGTGGATTGCGCCTCACATTAAAAGACAATACACAGGTAGAAGTTTCTCGTCGTCAAAGTGCCCGATTCCGCGAACTCATGAGCTTGTAAACGGCAAATTGTGCAGCCCGAAAATTTTTGAGTCACATTAAAATTTGATTCCGATGATGATGATATCATCGATCTGTTCTTTCGATCCTTTCCAGTTTTTGAATTTGTCTTTGATGTTCTGCCGTTGGCTGTCCATATCGAGATGTGCATGTTCTTTGATCCAATTGAACAACCCACTTCTTTTGAGTTTTTTACCTTCCACACCACCGAATTGATCTGTCATTCCATCGGAGAAAAGGTAAATCATATCACCCGGTGATATCTTGAATTCATAAAGTGTAAATTCTTTGTTCCCGACCATTTGTGATCCGCCAATCGATCTTCGATCTCCTTTCAATTCCACCCATTCACCGTTGTGATAAATCAATGCCGGACGATTTGCGCTTGCCATCTTCACGATTCCAGTATCAATGTGATAGTCAAATACAATGATGTCCATTCCATCTTCCACCGCAACTTCTCCTTGTTTGTTGAGCATGCGACGAAGTTCATCATCCAGGTGAACTAAAACATCTCGTGAGCTTTGCACACTTTTTTTGCTTGAAACCTCTTTCAGAAGTGTACTTCCAATAAGTGACATAAATGCTCCGGGTACTCCGTGTCCTGTACAATCAGCACAGGAGACAACGATGGTTTGATCAAATTTTTCTACCCAATAAAAGTCGCCACTTACAATGTCTCGCGGTTTGTAATAAACAAATGCATCTGCGAAAAAGTTCTTGAGTGAATCAATTGGAGGCAACATCGCCTTTTGAATATTGCGTGCATATTGAATCGAATCTGTAATGTCCTTATTCTTTTCCTCGAGCAACTCTTTTTGTTCTACAACTTCTTTCGTTCTTTCATCCAACGCCTTTTTTAGTTTCTCTTGATTTTCACGTAAATATTTTTCACGGCGAAGAACAATGTAACGGATCATCAGAATGGTTGCAAGAATGCAAAATGCAATGAACCACCATTTCAACCAGAATGGCTTGTCAATAAATATTTTGCATTCAAGTATTGTTTCGCCTCCATATCCATCAGCGTTGAAACATTTTACTTTAAATGTGTATTCACCGGGACCAATTTTACTATAGTCTTTCGCACGAAGTGAACTTCCCTCGCACCAATCATTTTCATATCCTTCGAGGTAATATTGATAATTCACACGACCCGCACTTTTTAGTGATACTCCTATGAATTCGAAGAGTAGTTTGTACTCACCATATGGCAGATCAAGCGGCTGTGAAATATCATAAATGCTGTCGTTGATCATGACTTTTTCAAAGTGCATGATGGGTTCTTTTTCATTTTTGAGATCCTTGTCTGGTTCATACCTCAATAATCCTTCGTTGATTCCAAAAAGAATGACTCCTGATGGTGAACTTTCAGCAGCGTTGTCATTAAAATCAAGATCGAAACCATTACCGGGATCCAGCACTTCAATTTTGTTATTCAGAATATTCACCTGACTGATAGCTCCGTGATGACCGACCCATAATTTGTTTCTGTGATCGCATATCAAGCTATAACAATAGTCTGAATACAGACCATTTTGTTTGTTCAAAACAAAAATATTATCGCCGGTGATTTTCATGAGGCCAAGTCCATCTGTACCAATCCACATATTGCCTGCATTATCTTCAGCGAAACATCGAATTTGGATTAGTACATCTTCCAGGGGTGCTGGAATGTTTTGAATAATTCCATCTTCGATGTAAGTGATTTGACTATTGTTGGTTGCTATCCAAATTTTGCCCTTGCTGTCACGGTAAAGCGATTTTACTACATTGTGTGCAAGCCCTGATTGAATGGAAATGTGTGAGACCAGTTTTTCATTGGTGAATTGATAAATTCCAAAGTCAGTAGCGATGTATGTCGCATCATTAAAACCGAGAATATCATTTATGCGCTGACTTTGAGATTCTGTTCCCAACTCAAGTGATCTGAATTTTTTGGCGCCACTATCAAGGATGAGCAATTTCCCAAACATTGTTCCTACCCATAGAGCTCCGGATGCTGTGCGGTAGATGGATGTGATTTCTTCATCTGGCAAACCATTCTTTTGGGAGAGTGAATCCACTACATTATTTGGTTCATCATAACTGATATAGATATGTGACTCTCCTCCTGACCAAATCGTATCATTCTTTTCATAAATAGAAAAGATATTCGATTTGTTTAAAGTGCTATTGAAGGAGTAGATAGAGAAATAATTATCTGTCAGTTTCAACAAACCATCGCCCATTGTGCCTATCCAAATGTTTCCCTCTCTATCAGACATACACATTTTCATACTCGCCGTTTTGAGAAGGGCATTATCCTGGTAACGAATCATCTTCAGATATTTCCCATCAATCAATCCGGTCAATTGCATGAGTCCTTTGTTGTTTGTGCATATCCAAAGATTTTTTTCGGCATCCTCAAACAATGAGTTTACAGAGTAAGATGAGAAATCTGCCTCACGATAGCTCAGTGCTTCGATAGAATATTTCTCGTCTTTTATGATTATCCGAAAGATGCCACTGTCTTCGGTGCCAACTACAATTCCGTCTTGACATTTGGAGATACATGCAACTTTTGTTTCAATGATTTCTTCTATAAAATCGTACTTTACTTCATCGTCATGATTGATGTGCGCTTTCAATAAACCCATATCTGTTCCGAGCCAGATGCGCTGTCGCTGGTCAATGAAAAAGGAGTATAATGTGATGTCTTCTATTCCTTTGATGAATTGTTGCCATTCACCATTGGATTGCCTTCTCAGGATACCATCATTTTGTGTGAGAATCCAGAGGGATAATTGATCGTCTTCCAAAATGCCATTTATCCTTGAATTTGTGAATGCCGACAAATCAAAATGTTCGAATTGTCCATTTTTGTATTTTGTGATCAGTCCTTTGTTATGTCCATACCAGATGCCACCATCCGATGAATTCGCACTGCAAGTGAGGAAGTCATCATTTAATCCTTGTTGTTCGCTTATTTCTTCAAAATGAAATCCGTCATATCGATAGAGTCCTTCACCTGTGCCAATCATCAGGTTGCCCATTTCATCCTGATCAATCGTATACACGAATCGATTATTCAGTCCGTCCTGCTCCACATACTTGCGGAATTTGTAAGATTGAGCAAGGCCTGTTAAACTAAATGTAGACAGAATGAGTAGGGTGGTGATTCTGAACATGCGCTATTTTTTCTTGATTGGCGTTGCGGAAATGTTTCCCTGGTACTTAGGCACTCCACCGATTGGTACTACATAAAACGGCAGAAGCTCTCCGTACTGATTTCGGATTGAAAAGACAACATTGTTGTTATTCACCAGAATTTTGTCATTCTTCGTAAATTGAATGTCCAACGACTTGCCTCGCTCCTGATCTCTGATTTTATACACGCTGTTGGACCAGTTGTTATCTCCTGAAAGCGCAACCTCATCTCCCAGTGTTGCTACTGAACAGATTTTGATGTATCCGTCGCTGTCCCAGTCGAAGTTTCTTTGTTCTACAGAAATAACTTTGTCATCAATGTAAGGATAGATATGCGATGTCTGAAAGGCGTCTTTGTGCAACCTGAAAGTATATTCGAATGTGAACGCATTTCCACCTTCTACAGCGACATTTTTTTCCGGGTTCGCTGAAAGAAAATATCGATAGAGATTGCCATCATCTCCTTTGATGCCTTCACAAATTACTTTGAAGATATATCCACCATACTTCTGAGAATATTCTCCTTCACTTGGATTGAATGGTCCGAAGGTGTACCAATTGTTATCATAGTCTTCTTTTTGTCCGAATGTTTTGGTCGCTAACATGTTCCCGCTTTTGTAATTACCGGATGGATCTGTTCCGGTTGCATCCGGATTTGTTATGCATCCGGCACCACCATAAACCGAAAATTTTGTCATGGTATTGAATGCAGTATTCGCCTCGTCATGAGAACCAACACAGTCAGGATCAAATACCCTGAAGTATATAGGCTCCTTAAATTCTTTTTTAATTTTGAAGAAGAAGGTTTGACTATTGTCGTCATCGCCCCATTTACTTCCGGCTTCACTGCCAAAGGTCACCAGGAAAGGTATGTTCTCATCGGAAGCTGGAACTGGTTGTGCACGTAAAGTTGCTGCCTGCAATAGAATGATTGATGCCAGTAAATATTTTTTCACAAATTTCATTTTTTGCGTTTATCTATTTCAAATACAATGGTGAATTCGACACGTCTGTTCGCAGCCCTACCCATTTCAGTTTCATTTGTTTGCAGTGGATGTGTTAGACCATATCCTTGAGTTATTAATCGGCCTTCTTCGATGCCTTTTTGAATAAAATAGGCGACTACGGATTTTGCTCTCTCTTCTGATAATTTCTGATTGAAGTTTGTTCCTCCGACCGAACAAGTATGAGCAGAAATTTTGAGTGTGAAGTCTTCTTCAAGTATCAACATAGCTGCGATATAATTGAGGTTTTTGAATGATTCTTGCTTGATCACCGCACTATTGTACTCAAATTTGATATCAGCGAGTTTTGAAAATTCGATGTTAAGTCGTTCCGCATTTTTTGGTTCAATGTATCTGCCAACACGAATTAACGCATCATTCAGCAGACTAAGGTCGAAGCTATCAATTCGCGCTTCAGTAAAGTCGGTGCTTCTTATTTCTGCCAACAACCTCGAAAGATCTTTTGCCTGAGGTACAGCCATCACTGTGTATTCATACTGCCCGCCTTTTTTAAACTCAGATATGTCCATTTTGATTTCTCTGAACTGCGGATCGTTAAATGGAATTCTATTTTCTGATTGAAGGAGTGAAATTCGGTACAATATTTTTGTAGGTGTTTTTAATGTTGTTGTTATGGCTGTATCCGGCAAAGGATTCGTCGATTCTGTTTGTATGGTCGCATCAGCAGTTTCAGTTGTTGTCGCCTCAACACGTTCTATGATTTCGGATTGTGGTTCGATTTTCAATTCTGTATTTGTCAGTTTCGAAATGAACGTAAGCGCATTGTCCTCCTTCGAATGAATTTCTGGTAGTTTAGTTCCAGTGATAGGGAAAATGCGAGTCGTGGCGTTCTTTAAGTCCGTTGCGCTAAGTTGAAGTGCATACATGCTTTCAACACCTTCAGATTTTAAATCTTTGTAAAGAGGCAATAATTCTTCCCATGTCTGTGCTTCTGCTATTGCATATTGATAACTGCTGTCGGTTCTGATCTCAGTAATCACACGTGTAACATTCTCGAAAATGACATCATTGTCAGATAAGGGCGTTTTACTTTCTGCAATGACGATTTTGTGGATCTGTGCAAGCTGTGCGGATTGTATTTCCTGAATAATGGCAGGAGCGTGCATTGGAATCTTTTCGTATTCACGTTTGTCACAACAAGTAAGTACTTTGTTAGTAGCAACTTCGTCTTCAGGCGATACACACAAGACATTTTTGTAAACGCATATTTTAGGTAGAACACCATTTTTATTGCGTTTTCCTGAAACACCGCATTTCACCTGATGCAAGCCCGGCGAACTGAAAGTGTGTTGGAAGATTTGGCCCACATATTTCGATCCATCATCCAATTCCCATTCTACTTTATCTACTTCAAATTCACTGAACGAAATGAACTCAACCATGCACTCGAATGGAATATTCTGATAGAGTGTATCATGGCAGAGAATGAATGGCTTGTCTTGTCTTGTGATGACAATGTCCGTCTCACTGATTTTTTTAAACACTGCTTTAGTGAGTGTGTCTATGACATTCAGTTCAATGTGAAAATTGCCGAAGTTTTTATAGCAATAGTCAATCTCATTGCCATTTAAAATCGTTCCATCACCCATCACCCACTCATAAGCGATAGGAATGGAATCTATTTGAGCGAGTTTCTCATCGAAGAAATGATAGCAAAAGTTGGCTTCATAGTTTTCATGACACTCATTGAAAGTGTTCAGATATTTTTTGAAGAAAAAAATATCATCTTGCAAATCATTTCGATTACTGCTGAAACAGCCCTGGTTGAGACCATGGATCTCTTGATAAGCGAATTCATCAAATTCAGAATTGATAGAGTTGTTCAATCGAACTGGTTTCTGAAATTCATTTTCTTCATTGAGACTGTAGTAAATGTCCATCCCTTCAGAATCTTCTCTGGCATTTGTAGCGAAGTACAGAACATTAAATTCATTGATAAATGGGAAAAATTCATTTCCTTTTGTGTTGACTTTGCTACCCAGGTTTTCAGGTGCGCTCCATTTGCCGTCTTGCCATATTGATCTATAGATGTCTGAATTTCCTTTTCCTCCCGGCATATTCGAGCTGTAATACAGTACGCTATCGTTTTTACTAAGAGAAGGATGTGCGATGCTGAATTTTCCATTTATAGAGTTGTATGGAAATTCTCCTCGTGTTATCCATTGACCATTCACTTCTTCCGCAATGAAAAGTCCGAGCTTGTATTCGCTGGTCTTTTCAAATTTGTTGTTGAGGGATTTTTTGAGATTCGCTGTATAGTACATTCGTTTGCCATCCGAACTGAACGTAGCGTGTCCTTCGTTGTAATCAGTATTCACATTTCCGTTCAATGTCTCTGCGTTATCGTATGATCCATTCGGTTTCATCCGGGCTACGTATAGGTCAGTGTAATACAGAGTCAATGAATCCTCATCAAATGATAAATTGGATTTGGCCCTGGTCGAACAGAATACAATGTTTTTATTGTGAAATACTCCTGAGAAGTCTGCTTCATCCGAATTGAATTTGCACACTTCAACTTCATACTCTTGTGACTGAGCAATGGTCGAAAATTGCAGACAAGCCAGAGCAAGCATGCAACGACACAATTGGAGTATTTGGGGCGGAATTCGCATTATAAGGTCCGACTTCTACGGCAGAACCATTCGATTGGTTACGCTGAAAGGAATTGTGACCTCTCCCTGAATGGGCACTTGTTAATTGTGGCCGACTCGTTTGACGAAATGAACTTAAGGGCACCTCTAACAACTACTTTCACGAATCGATCAATTATGTTATTTAATACTTTTTAGAAATCTTCCTCGATGTTCATTTCGTCGAATACTTCGTCAAAACTCAGGTCTATAGCTTAGGCTATGCAACTTTCCCGAAGGGACAGGCTGATTTTCCTCGGCTTGGACGAATTGAACTGTCGCGATTCATAAAACCGGTTATCAGAAGTCCCCTTAAGAACGGAATCTACTTTTTGCGCTTGGGCTCCTCAAATAGAATCTCAAATTCTACTCTGCGATTCATTGCCCTGCCTTCAATACTGGAGTTATCGGCGAGTGGCTTAGCTTCACCATAGCCTTTTGAAGTAAGTCTTGATTTGTTTACACCTTGCTCTGTAAGGTATTTTACGACAGCATTCGCTCGCTTCTCGGCAAGAAGCATATTGTCCGAATAATTTCCGACACTATCCGTGTGAGCTTTTATCAGAAGTTTCAGTGATTGCTGAAGATTCATGACTTCTGCAATGTAGTTGAGGTTGTCATACGATTCGGAGCGAATTTCATAAGTGCCATGATCAAAGCGTATGTCATTGAATTTGTTCAGGTGAGCATTTATTGCTTGCTGTATCGAGTCAGGAATGAACCACCAGGCCTTCACGATTTCGTTTTTGAATTCACGCTTTAAATCTTCCCGAACTATACTTTCAATGTATCCATTGTTCATCATATCTCCATATATCCGAAGCATAACAGGCATTTCTGTGGTGTGTCCTACTGAATAGCGATATGCTGTATCTGCAGAGTCAAATCGTTCTGTGATCTCATACTTGATGTTGTTGAAGTATGGATCATCCGGTTGTATTTTGATTTCGCTTTGTTTGAATTCTATGAAATAGATAGTTGAATCAGGCTGGTGAAGCAAATATTGCGTGGTATCTTTAGTTACAACTACCATGTCGGATTGAAGGTTGGAGGTTCTGATTTCAGATTGCGAACTTTTGTCAAGTGCCGCCAATTCCTCACGTGTTCCAACGGCTATCACTTTTGTTGCACACTTTTTTTGGCTTTCTCCATCATTTGTTCTCAGCATCGTTCCCAATTGTACAGTATAATATCCCGGCTTTGAATATCCATGACCTGCTTTGAATCCTTTGCCTCGTGTGCCGTCTCCAAATTGCCAGAAGTATTCATCTACTTCTGTTCCCTCCATGTCAGTTCCTTCTGCACTGAATTCAGTGATCTCATTTGGTGCGAGTGTGTCAGATGACGTGATGTAGGGGAAGGGCGATTTTTCGATATGAATATCTACTTCCGACACCCTTGCGAATCGAACTTTGGTGTTGCTATCGTATACATTCAAGGCTACATGATATGACCCATAATCCGCGTAACAATATTCTGTTGAAAGTCCTGATGCCGTTTTACCATCACCGAGTTCCCATTCAAAAATCATTGGTGTCGAATCATTCGGAATAATGTTGGTCTCTTCAAAGAGATAGCAGAATGACGGAAGTTCTGCTACCGGACAACCTTCGAATTCTGGATACTTTAGTTGGAAACTATAAACATCGTCATCCTTTCCATTTCTGCTTGACGCGAAGTAACCTGACTCATTGTCTTTTGAGATGGAAAATGAAAAGTCATCAAATTCTGAATTGATTGGTGATGGCATTTTTTCTGGAGAAATCCATTTTCCCGCCTTTTCGAAAGCTTTGAAAATATCATAACCTGCATCACGGTTTGAACTGAAGTATAATTTGCCGTCATCTGAAAGAAATGGAAATATTTCATCGCTCGAACTATTGATGTCTGAACCTGCGTTTTCTGGTTTACTCCATTTGTCTCCCGACTTTCGACAGATATATACATCCTTACCTCCAAATCCGCCTTTCATATCAGAACAAAATGCCAGCATCTGTCCGTTGGTGCTGAGGGTCGGATGTGCTATGCTATATGAGCTGTCGGTTGAATTGTGCTCAAATGGAATTGGCTCGCTCCAGCCTGTTGATGACCAGTTAGATTGAAAAAGGCCTATGACATTCTCAGATTTTCGATGTCCATGGCGCACGGTACCTGTATAGATGATTTCTGTTTGTTGTGCATTAAAACAGGCAGGTCCTTCATTGAATTTTGTAACAATGTTTTCGGAAAGTATGTTCGAATTTTTACCTTCGTTGTAATAGATTTTCGAAGGATAATTGCCTTCTGCGTCTACCCACGATATTCCGAATCGCGATGGTTTGTCACTTACGAAGACAACTCCGTTTTTGTATGGTACAACAGAAATTTCGTTGTAATTAGAGTTACATTTTAGTGCATTCACAACAGCCTCCTGAGAAAAGCCCAGGGTCACAATTAGCATTTGAATCAGTATGAGAGGGTGGCGATACATGATCTAGAAAAAGCGAGTATTCGGAGCGTTGCTGTTGAATATGAATGTATATGTTAAGGCAATTTCATGTGTGCCTTTGTTGTACTTAGCCAGATTGCTCGTCAAAAAATCAAAGCAATATGCAATCTTAAATTGTTCGTTTATTTTTCCTCTGGCGATAAATGTGATGGCATCTTTTGGTCTGATTGTAAAACCTAGATCCGCAATGTTTGCGTACTTCAACATGGCAGTCAGATCCACCTGAAGCGGATTGTATTGGTGATATTTAATCAATGTCGAACCTTGCAATTGTATCTTGTCTGATAGGATAAATCTTCTTCCACCCATCAGGTGATAAGAATGATTACCGAGATTTTGAACCCCTCTATACTCATTTCCACCAATATAAGTTGCAGTGAAAAACTGTGGAACGGAGATACCTGCAAACCCGAAAGGGGACTCATAATAAATTCCCGCACCGGCAGCAGGCGTGTGATAACTAATGTCACCTGAATTGAATGCCTGATCTCCTGATTCTGTTGTGTTGACCTGAGACCATAAATTATTGCTTGATGTGATACCGGCTGAAAGTCCGAATGACAATCTGTCTCTGCCTAATTTTAACCTATATGCTCCACTCATTTGAATGGTATTTTTAGATGAAACTCCGATTCTGTCCATCGATAATTGCAGGCCCAATGCGATTTTTTCATTTTTAAGTGGACTATGTATCGTGAAGAATTGAGTTCTGGGCGCGCCGCTCACGCCTTGCCACATGGTGCGATGGCTGAGAGTGACATTAAGTGCATTGTGCTGTCCTACGGCCCCGGGATTTATTCCAAGCGCATTGAACATATACATACTTTGTTGTGGATAGAGTTGGGCATTCAACTTCATGGCACCTGTGCCAGATAGAATGATTATGATGTAAATGATTGGTTTCATCGTTTGATTATTACGAATCCTTGATGTGCTTCTCCATCCAGAATTAATTCATAGAAGTATGTATCATCGGCCAGTAATTCCCCTGAGCCATTTTGTCCATTCCATTCATTCCGGTAATTCCCTGATTCATATATCAGCTGACCCCAACGGTTATAAACCGTGAGTTCTGATGTTATCATGTTATGAATACCGTTGATAGAAAATGTGTCATTCGTTCCGTCACTGTTCGGCGAAAATCCATTTGGAATACTCAAACCACTCACGTGTATGGACATGGTGTCAGAAGATGAACATTCTCCGTTGATAGTCTGGATGACAACTTCAATAAATCCATAGGATAGATTGGAAATAACTGTCGACAGCTCCTCTGCATTTGCAATGGATCCTGCGCCTGAAATAATCTCCCAGTGAATGTTTCCTGGCCCATTGCTTTCGCCAAAAACTATCGTTTGTGTTTGCAAATAAAGATCCTGATCTGGTCCGGCATTTGGACTTGCTGGCTGTTCAAAGAAGGTAACCAGAATGCTATCAGACACAATACATCCGCTTGCTTCCGCGGATGCTATGATCCAGGCACTGCCATAATTTTGCGCAGCAACTTCAATCGTATTAGTCCCATTGTTTTCTATATTCAGAATGTCATTTGTACTCCATTGAATAAGTGATTCCGAACTTGATGCTGAAATACTGAGTTCTAATCCGCAAACATCGAAAGACTCCTGTGGAATGGATAGTTCAGGAGTCGCGATTATTTGCAATGCTTGTGTGGTTTGACTATAACATCCTTCATAAGTGGCATTCAAAACAACTTCATAAATTCCCGGACTATAATCTGATGGAATTATAATGTCATCATCAATTTGATTGCCGTTTACAGATATTTCGTAAGTGGCAGTTGTACTAACATTCAAGTCGATGGATATGGCATTTATGCAAATGGATTCTTCAATAACAGACCATGAGATATCTGGCATTTCAGAAAGAAAAACGTGATAACTGAATTCCACGAAATGTGTTCCGTCGTTGTAACTATAGACTAAGACATTGTCTCCTGATTCCAATGTTGGATTCGATTCTTCAGCAAGTAATGTGGCACCACAATCAATAACATAAATATTTTGTTGGAAGTTAGGATCGCATACGGTAGTGTCATTTACTCCCACAAATACCGGAAGCTCAGTATCTAAAACGGATAATGTAAATGATAGCGTATCTGAAATATTTCCACTGTCGTCTTCTGCGTAATACTGAATTAGATGCGAGCCTATTTCATATATGTTATCGTCTTGATCGATCAGCACAATTGCAGGATTGGCATCACATGCATCATTGGCATTGAGAGTTAGTTGTGCGTCAAAAAATGCAGAACACATTCCTGCTGTTTGATCTATGATCATATTCGAAACCTGAGCTGCTATCGGTGGAATGGTATCAATTATGTTTAAAATCACTTCCACTTGCGTAGCGAGATTGCTTTCTGTGTCAGTCACAGTAATGTACATGATTGATGTTTGTACACCTGATAAGACAAAATTTGCGGCAGGTGATTGCTCATAGGAATAATTTCCGCATCCGGAAATGATGATTTCGGATTCCAGAGTGGGAACAAGAACTTCGCAGTTTTCATTCAAGGAAATGGTCATGTTTTCTGGAGCGCTAACTGTTGGCGCTTGATTGTTGAGCACTTGAATATCGAAAGTTGTCGGATACTCCGGCATATTTCCCGATTCGTCCATCACCCAATACACACCAGTAATGTTCTGTGTCCCACTGTAAATTGTTCCGACAGCAGGTGATTGGAGATAAGTTATCACGCTTCCACAATTATCTTCAAAATTCAACCATTGTGAAAATTCTGGGATAACAACTTCGCAGTTTTCATTTAGATAAATGATGGCCGGAGTGCTATCAATAAGCACGGGATCCATGTTGTCGATCAGGTTGACTGGAACATGACATGTATCGCTTGAAATTCCATTTTCATCTACAAGCCAAAGTTGTAAGTAATCAAAGGGTGATGCTGAGCCCGGTTCTGGATACTGGTAGATGGTATAAGGAAATGGAGAAACTATATTGGATACACCTATGTCTCCGGTGTGATCAATCACATCCACCATACAATTCTCTACCAGAAATAAACTAATTGTATCCGGACATTCTATTATTATTGGAATGCTTGTGTCGTTAAAATTGATGACGATTTCGCATTGAACTGCGATGTTGCTTGCGTCTACTGCTGACAACGTGATTGTTGTCGAATTTGTAATTTCCTCCCCAGCCATCACGCTTTGTGTGAATGTGAAGCCTTCCTGACATGGAAGGTTTTCGCTTATTGCTGTTAAATAATCGGGAACGATAAACGTTTGACCAGGCTCAAGTGTGATGATTGTTTCTTGCGGACATTCAATTTGTGGTGGTGTTACATCTATGACTTGTATCACGGTTATACAATTTCCTAAGTTATTGGAAATATCAAAAACGTTCCATTGAATTACTGTAGTACCGACGGGGTAAAAGTCTGATGCTAAATATGAATCATTGTATGAATTCGCAATGGAAGAAACTGTGCAGTTCTCTATCGCATTCGGTGCTTCTACTTCTACCCAATGGGTGCAGTTATTATTTGTGGTTTCTATGGTTACTGTGTCTTGGCATGTTACAATAGGCAATTCAAGATCGCTCACAATTACAGTAGTCATGCAACTGGACATGAATCCGTTCTCGTCATTTACCATCCACATAACTTCGGTTATGCCGAGATTAAATTGCGCAGTGGTTTCGGAATTTTCTGTAAAGTCATTAAAGTATGTTGGGTGATAAAGGGGTTGGTTGGTTGTCGGCAATGGCAATTCAACCGTTGCTCCACAAACGCCAAAGTCCGTTGCTATTTCTAGTGTGTCTTGGCAATGAATAATCGGAATAACAATCATTGATACATTGATATTGACTGTACATGTTCCTTGGTTCCCGGATTCATCGGTTGCAGTCCATTCTATTTCATGTGTTCCTTCTTCAAATAAGTGCACGCTGCCTAATGCATAGTTGAATGAGTTTGTAAGTGAGGCGATAGTACAATTTTCATACACGAATGGCGAAACAACAACCCATGATGAGGAAATTTCTGATGGCCACATTTCTAAGTTGACATCAATGCATTCTAATACCGGCGCTATGGTATCGAGTACGGTTATGTTTTGAATGCAACTGCTTTCATTTCCTGAATAATCAACGGTTGTCCATATCACTTCGGTCAACTCAAGCTGATACTCGTTTGCCAAGTGATTATTGTATGTATAATTAATATCGCAGTTGTCACTCACCATCGGGAATTCTGTGTGAATGAATTCAGCTTCGCAATTATAATTTTCGCTATAAAGTAATTGATCACTTGGGCAAATAATTGTTGGTGAAATTGTATCGAATACAATCACCTCATGTGTGCAGGATACAGAGTTTCCGAAGTTGTCTATCACTGTCCATTGAATGATTGTGTTTCCAACTTCAAAATTTCCTGAAGCATTGCCGCTATTGTTAAATGAGTTCGAAACAAAAATGTCTATGCAGTTGTCTCCTGAATTTGGTATTGGTACTTCGACATATTCAACGCAGCTATTTGTGGTGAGATAGATTGCTGTGTCACTTGGACAAATAATCGTTGGTGCTATTGTATCTAATACTTGCACATGTTGCACACAGCTGTTTTCATTTCCGTAAGCGTCTTGAACAAACCAAACAATTGATGTGTTGCCAACGGGGTAAAGGGCTGATGCATCTTCATTATTATTGGCGGCAGTGTAATTGTGGATGGGAGTTGTGGTAAAGCAGTTGTCATTCACAACCGGTGTTCCAGGATTAATCCAAGCTGAACAATCGCTAATCACATCGATTACAATATCAGAAGGGCAGGTTATAGTCGGCGTAATAGTATCTGTCAAATTCAAATTGAATTGACAGAGCACTGATTGAGTAACAGAATCCAAAATCATGATTATGCCATCATCCTGAATGGAAGATGAAGGAGCCGGATTTTGAACGAGCGTTATGTTCTCTCCGCACTCATCAGCAGCCGTGATTGAGTTAGCGTTAATATAGTCGGGTAAGATAAACTCGCAATTTTCATTCACCAGTACCACTTGATCTGCTGGACAATTGGTTATGCTACTAAGGTTAACTCCATCTACTGTGACGAATTGATAGCATGTTGTTTCATTTCCAAATGAATCGTTTATGATCCACAGAACAGTTGTTAGGCCTGAATAATATTGTTGCGATAGATGATCATTGTAAATTGTGAGGGCACTACAATCGGTCACATTTTCAATCCAAATATTATCAAACGTAGCATAGCATTGTCCGTTATCTGGCGCCATTGAAGTGTCAGTTGGACAGTTTACGATCGGAGCTGCGATGTCACGCACCTCAACCATGTACTGACATACAGATTCATTGTCTGTAGCATCAATTGCTGTAAGCTGAATAGCGGTTATTCCGATAGGGAATAAATTGCCCGAATGAGTGGATGTAAAATAAACACCTGCGCAATTGTCTGAGATGGTCGGGGTTAATTCGTTATAGTATCCTAAACAACTTAGCGGATCTGCATTGATAATTGTATCTACAGGACAAATAATTTCAGGTGCTTGTATATCTACTATCTCCACCGTTTGCGAACACGTTGAAGTATTTCCCCAATCATCAGTTGCTGTCCATAGCACACTTGTTATGCCATTTGAGTAAAGGTCACTTGCGTTGATTGTGTTGTTGTAATCGTTTTGCCAACTTGCATTGCCGCATTCGTTGATTGCTATAGGTTGTCCTAAAGTCACAAATATTTCGCATTGATCGCTATTGTTTTGAATGGTTGTGTCGTTCGGGCATAACACATTTACTGGGGTGTCATCAATGACATAGACATCAGTTGTGTCATAGGTGAAATTCCCATGTATGTCTTCAACTATCCAGTGAACATTCGTATGCCCTCTTGGATAAAAATCAGAAGCGTCGGCTGAATTGTTAAAGTCATTTTGGACACTTTGAATTGCGCAATTGTCAAGTGTAAATGGTTGCCCAATTGAAACATAATAGGTGCAAGGTTGCAATTCTGTTTCTAGGTATTCACCTGAAATAGGTTGTTCTATGATTAGAATTGAATCTGCAGTCATAAAGGCGTCTGATTCTGAAACTGAAAGTTCGACATCCTTATCAACCCAAATAGATGGCGCTTGATAATCTGAAATGGTAAGCACGAAATCACAGACTGTCATATTCGATGATGCATCCGTAATTTCAAGGTGAATTGGATGTGATCCTGCACCTAAAAGTGTCCCGGCATTTGGTATTTGTAAATAAGAATATGCTTGACAGTTTTCACTAAGCATCAAGAAGCTTTCGAAATCAGGAACCATACCTTCACAGTCATTGTCAGCTGCAATGTCATAGCCGGTAAGGCAGTCGACAATTGGAGATAGTGTGTCGGATACGCTGATGTCAAATTCAACACTTGAGCTATTGCCTGAAAAGTCAGTTGCAATAATTTGGATTGTCTGAACGCCCGTCGTTGTGATGATTGTTCCTGCCGACGGTGTTTGGCTGAATGAAATGTTCGCGAGATCGGAGCAGTTATCGGTCAATATTGCTTCATTTAGGTAGTTAGGAATGATTGTCTTACATGAGAAATCCAGAAATAATTGCGTTGTGGCGTTTAAAATGATGTTAGGCGGATTATTGTCAACCGGCGTAACAAGGAATGCGCAAGTTGCAACATTTGAGTTTGCATCAGTTGCAGTTATTGTAACTGTAGTCGCACTGGTAATTGCCGTGCCTGCGATAGGTGATTGAATAATGGATATTGAACCTGAAGCTGTGCAATTGTCCGTGACAGTAACGAGCGAAAGATAATTACCAATAATGCCAGAACATGCTCCGGTTGAAGCTACGGTTTGATTTCCTGGACAAGTGATAGCAGGAGGCGTAGTATCAACACGATTCACATTGAATGAACAGTTAGCAGAATTGTTCGAAGAATCCGTAACAGTTAAAGTTACGACTGTTGTTCCTACACCGGATACTGCTGAACCAACAGCTGGTGACTGCGTGACAACAAGTGATCCTGTTGCGGTGCAATTATCGGATTTTGTAGCAAGTGAACGGTAGTCACCAAGCACACCAGCGCAAGATGAATTCAATGTCAATGTTTGAGCTACTGGACAAGTAATGCTTGGAGGGGTCAAATCAACACGATTCACATTGAATGAACAGTTGGCTGAATTGCTTGAAGCATCGGTTACTGTCAAGGTAACGACTGTTGTTCCAACCCCCGATACTGCTGAACCAACTGCTGGTGACTGCGTGACAACAAGAGATCCTGTTGCAGTGCAATTATCCGCTTTGGTTGCAAGTGAGCGGTAGTCAGCAAGCACACCGGCGCATGAAGAGTTTAATGTGAGTGTCTGAGCTGAAGGACAATTAATGGTCGGAAGTGTTGTATCAATTCTGTTCACATTGAAAGTGCATGTTGCAGCATTTCCTGCCGCATCAGTTGCTGTCAATGTGATGGTTGTTGATCCAACATTTGAAACTGATGATCCAATAGCTGGAAATTGTGTTACCACAATGAAAGCGGTTGGAGTACAGTTATCACTTACCGTTGCAAGTGAAGTGTAATTTGGAAGTGTTGCTGAGCAACCTGCTCCAAGTGAAAGATTTTGAGTTGATGGACAAACAATAGAAGGCGGATTATTGTCAACCGGCGTAACAAGGAATGCGCAAGTTGCAACATTTGAGTTTGCATCAGTTGCAGTCATTGTAACTGTAGTCGCACTGGTAATTGCCGTGCCTGCAATAGGTGATTGCACAATCGTTATTGAACCAGACGCAGTGCAATTGTCCGAAGCAGTTACCAGTGAAATGTAATTGCCAACAATCCCTGAACAGGTTCCTGTTGAAGGTACTGTTTGATTTCCTGGACACGTGATTGTCGGAGCGATTGTATCTACACGATTCACATTGAATGTGCAGTTTGCAGAATTACTTGAAGCATCTGTTACAGTTAGCGTAACCACTGTTGTTCCAACACCCGATACTGCAGAACCAACAGCTGGTGACTGCGTGACAACAAGAGATCCTGTTGCTGTGCAATTATCAGCGATGGTTGCAAGTGAACGGTAGTCAGCAAGCACACCGGCGCATGAAGAGTTTATTGTGAGTGTCTGAGCTGAAGGACAAGTGATGGTTGGAAGTGTTGTATCAATTCTGTTCACATTGAATGTACAGTTGGCAGAATTGCTTGAAGCATCTGTTACTGTCAATGTAACGACT
>JANOVT010000009.1:0-1897 GCA_031417525.1 Flavobacteriales bacterium
ACATTGTTATCTGCATCTGTAATCAATACATTTTCGTATGGTAAGCCTGGTTCGCCGGCATCCATTATATTGTCATTGTCCGTATCCCAATACAAGGTACCACAGATATTCATGGTTTCTGTTGAAAGATCAATCAACTGAGTGACAGTACTTGTGCAACCCGTGATGTCGTTGGTGACCGTAAGGGTTACTTCAACAGGCCACTGCTCAACTATCCACCAAATATCAGTGGTATCTGAAGTACCTCCTTCAACACTCCATTGTATATCGGTAAAATATCCCGTGGACTCTGAAGACAATGACAGGTAATCCCAGGGTGATGCTGAATATGAGAATGCAGCCTGACAGCCGGTATCTATGCTGTCGATGGCGACAATCGTACACAGCGTATCCGGACATGAATCTTCATATCCAACTTGACTAATTGCACAGACTTCATAGGTTCCCAGTTCTGCAAACCCATGCGTAGACTCAAATCCATTTCCGTTGAAGTTACCATATGCATCTGCTACAAATCCGTCTCCAAAGGAGATAGTTACGAATGGGTAATTTACTTCATTGGTACCATCGAAAATATGTCCGTTGACTGTCACAACATTCTGCAATATGGTAGCCGTCATTTGAATCTCACATTCAACGGCAGGATTGAGAACATCAATATTTAAATAAGTGCTTCCACATGATTGGTTGCCGCCGAATTCAGTCACCGAGCAATGCACAAGGGCATGCGAATATCCCTCAAAATCGCCTGTGATAACATTACCGTTCGTGCTTGTAATAGCACCCTGCCATGACCCCCATGTATAAGTGAATGGTTCTAAACCAGAGATCGGAACTGCAGTAACAGTGAAAGTTCCATCTGATTCATTTATTTCATAAGTTAAATTCACTTCTGGTGCTACACATATCACCTCAATGTCTTGACATACCGTTACGGAACAAGGATTGCCTACGTCTTCGGGATTTAATAGGATGTATGTCGCACAAACATTTATTATCCCTACTGACTGAAAATCCTGATAGACAAGTTCATAAGTATTGGATAGAACCACATCACCATTCGGAAAGAGCCAGCTTACTTCGAGAATTTCGTAAGGACTATCTACATGAGGATAAAACTGAATATCATTAGAGTTGTTCCAATACGTAAAGTACGGAATTGCATCGCATTGAGCGAAAGACTGCACAGCCGCAATCAATGAGATAAAAAGTGCAAGAATGTAGTTTTTCATTTGGGTTGAGTTAATTGGTTGTATGAATGATATACTTCCATTTGTTTCGAAAGGTTGGACGATGCAACCAAATTATTTCTCTCTTGTCTTTTGGACTTTTTAATTTTTTTTTGGATTTACGTTTTACTGCGCATCTGCTTGAAACCACTAAGGACTCAAAGGACTTTCACATAAAGGACACAAGATCTTAAGTGGGTCATATATTAATGCAGCTACAAAACACGTACTCGATTCTGAGTAAATTGAAATCCCATAAACTCCTTAGCTTACTAGCAAGGCTTTTCAGATCAGCAGTTGGCTCTCTGTAATGCGCGCTTTGAAATGAAGATAGATTCGGATTCAAAAAAGCTATACCCTTTGTGTTCTTCGTGTGAAATTCCTTTGAGTCCTTAGTGGTTTCAAATCCATGAGACTTAAAACGTTAATCCGATTTTTTTTTCTCCATTATTGCCGTGTATACATGACTCCTCTTTGGCTTTTCATTCTCATTCAGCTTCTCGCTCTGATCACCAGAGCGACAAAAGATTTATTTTCGCGCCGCATGTCTCTTAGGAACATATCCATCTTCTACGCCATTCTGACACTTATAATGTCGTCTGTGTTTTTTTCATGCGAAAAAGAAATCACAGTCGATCTAACAACAGTACAACAACAGATCGATGTTG
>JANOVT010000010.1:0-7769 GCA_031417525.1 Flavobacteriales bacterium
ATCAAAGATGTGGATGATCCGGTTTATGCAAGTAATCTCGCAGGTTCTTTTATCCCACGCATTGGGGCTGGTTTGTACTACTATCAGCGCAAATGGTTTGCAGGTGTATCCGTTCCTTCTTTGTTTGCGGTTGACCAGAAAATCAGCTACAACAGCACCGGCGTAAACAGCTTCTATCGCGCTCACGTTTATGTGAATGGCGGTGCAGTTTTCACACCATCACCTGAAGTTGCTCTCAAACCAAGTATTCTGGTAAAATTGCAAGGCAATGCTCCTGCGGAAGTTGATCTGAATCTGAACGCCTTATTCATGAACAAATTCTGGGTTGGTGCGGGTTATAGAACTGGCGATGCATTGATTGCAATGGTTGAATGGAATATCACCAACCAACTGCGCCTTGGTTATGCATTTGACTACACATTAACTTCCATTTCAGATTATAGCAGCAACTCTCATGAGATCATGCTTGGATATGATTTCGGAAAAGATGTAGACCTCAAAGCACGCTCACCGCGTTATTTCTAATTCAAGTCAAACCAGATAAGAATTATCATTGAAAAAAAGAAGTATGAAAAAAAGTTTAAATATGACCCGCATTGCCGCTTTCCTCCTCACCGGAATGCTGCTCGGAAGTTGCGCTTCTCTTTACATTAAAAATGGCAAAGAAGCATATGACAACCTTGAATATCACGATGCAATTTATTTCCTCAATAAGGGTGTAGCCAAGAAGGATGATGCCGATGCAAGAAGAAAGCTAGGAGAAAGCTACCTCAAGGTGAACGATTATCAGAATGCAGCAGCAACTTACGAATTGACGAACACTTATACCGACAATTCTGATGCTGATCGAATTAATCAAGCCAGAGCTCTGATGGGAATTCAGAAGTATGCAGAAGCAAGAACAATTCTGGAAGGAATCATAAGCCGTGACGCTGGTAATCAAGTTGCGAAAGAGCTTTTGGCAAGTTGCAAAAGCATTGATAAAATGAAAGGTGATTCTCTTTTATACGTGATTGAACCGGTTAATATTCCGGTGCTTACCGCTGTGTATGCGCCAACACCATACGATGGCGGCCTTATCATTAGCAGCCCAACCGGAAAAGGTGAAAACGATCCATATACAGACAGAGTCTACACCAATCTCTTTTACACTAAAAAAGAAGGCGCAACCTGGTCGAATCCAACACCTATGGATGGCATCAACGGAATTTACCACGACGCAGCTGCAGCAGTTGCTCCATCAGGACAAACTTTGATATTTACAAGAAGTTTTCAGTTGAATGGTGGCGCAATGGCCGGCAATGACCAACGTGTGAGCACAACGCAATTGTACACGAGCAAAAAAGCTGGTGACGGTTCATGGGAAAAACCAACACTGGTTCCTTTCTGTGATTCAAAATACATGTTTGCGCATCCGACCTTCGCTCCGGATGGCAAAACCTTATATTTCTCAAGCGATATGCCCGGTGGATTCGGTGAAATGGATATCTGGGAATCGAAATTGGTGGACAATGCCTGGAGCACTCCAAAAAATCTTGGTGGTGACGTCAACTCAAAAGGAAATGAAGTTTTCCCGGTGATCAGAAGTGAAGACTTGATTTACTTCAGTAGTGATGCACATGAAAGCCTTGGTGGATTGGATATTCTTTCCTCATCACGCAAAAACGGTGTATGGGAAAATCCGGTGCACATCTCCTACCCGATCAATACTTCTACTGACGATTTTGCCATGGTGTGGAATCCTGATGGCAAATCGGGCTATTTCACAAGCGATCGTTATGGTGCTGATAAAATATACAGCTTCAATTACGATGATACACGTGTGACCCTTAATGGTCTTGTAACAGGTAAAGACAGCATGCTTCCATTAGGTGGTGTGAAAGTGATCATCAAAAACCTCACGGATGGCACAGAACAAATGGTGATCAGCGATGGTGATGGAAAATTCACAGCAGAATTGATCAAAGGAAAGGACTATCAGATGGTTGCTGATCTTGAAGGTTATTTCAAACAAACTGACAATATCAATACAAAAACCGGCGAAAACCCTATCAACAAAGTGATTGAAATGACTGAAGTTTACATCACCGATCCAAATGCAAATAATGGTGGTGATAAAAACGGTGGTGACAAAAATGGCGGTGAGAATGGTTCAGGAGATAAGAATGGCAACGGTGACCAAACTGGTGGAGATAAAAATGGCGGTAAAAAAGGCGTTTATGATTTACCCGAGATTCACTGGGACTATAACAAGTGGGACATCCGAAACGATGCCATTCCTTACCTCGACAATCTTGTAAAACTCTTCAGAGAAAATCCCGATCTCAAGTTTGAATTGAGAAGTCATACAGACTGTCGCGGCAGTTTTGAATACAATGACGATCTTTCTGCTAAAAGAGCGAAATCTGCAACGGAGTATCTGGTGAAAAAAGGTGTTCCTAGATCCATCATTGTATCCAAAGGATATGGTGAGCGCGAACTCCTGAACAATTGCTCAGATGGCGTTTTCTGTGATGAAGCAAAACACGAAGAGAATCGTCGTACGGAATTTATTGTCACGGGAAAGAAGAAATAATCCTCTGATAAAACAGACTTTAAAACCCCGGTTCTCCGGGGTTTTTTTATGACTTTTAGCATGTCATTTCCGTGGATATTTTCTTCCTTCTAACTTGGTCATTCCAATTAGAAAACGATGAAATTATTCCTGAAAATTATTGCGTCTGCGCTCTTATTGTTCAATGGAACCGGAGCTCTCTTCGGTGGATATAACCTGGTGAAATTTCCCGACGGAAATACTATCCATCTTTCACCGGATTGGTTGATAAACACGCCCTTTCCGGACTACACCATTCCGGGCATTGTGCTATTCATAGTAAATGGCTTGTTCAGCTTTTTCGTCCTGATCATGCTTTGGAAAAACTCACCAAATACCGGTCGCTGGTTGATTGCACAAGGATTATTGCTGACAAGTTGGATTATCGTTCAGATGTTGTTTATCCGCACCGTTCACTTCTTCCATCTCATTCTTGGTTCTGCAGGAATTGCGTTAATGGTGATCGGTTGGTTATTTATGAAAAAAAGAAATTCAAATGTGAATGAGCGTTTTCCTTCACTCACTCATTATACACCCTTCCATTGCGCCATGTCTGCACGCCACGTTCCCAGTATTGTTTGAAGCCCGGATCACGATCCAAAAAATAAACATTTCTGCTGAGTGGTGATTCTACTTTCCGGAATACAAATGTGAGCAATCCGGTTGCGCCGTCCTCACCATACTGCCAGGTTTCGGAATCGCTGAAACGTGTGATCTTCGTTGGATTACCGAAGATCAGATGAATCATTCCACGGTCTGTTCTCCAGCCTTCCGTGTAGGTACTGAAGTAGTAATTTGCTTCCTCTACCCGCTTATAATAAATCTTGATAAGTTCACGCGCATGTTCTTTGTTACCGGCACACTCCAGCCAGAATTTATCAATCATCAACTTCGGATAGTTGTTGCGCACAATTTCTTCGTGTTCCGTTTTAGTCGTAATGTACCGCAATGGCCATTCCAATGATTCAATCTGCTTGACAGAAGGATAAAACATATTCGCAGTTTTGACAGTGATGCCGGCACTTCTGAATGGATCGTGGGTGATGAAATAATTACCGCTTTCCGCTTCAAATGCAAACGCGCCCTGATCATCTTTGTCAAGCTCTACCATCGGTGAAGTGGACAGATCGGGCAGTTCAGGCCTACCAGTTGAAAATGGCGGTGGCGGCAATTTCACTTCTCCGCCCAGATGAATCAGATTAGCCACTGACGACATTTGGTTTCGTGCAGATAACACTTCAACGTATTGGCCGGGAGCAGCAAATCCACCAAAAATGGGTTCACCTGACTCAAATTTCGTCAATAAGTAATTCTGCGAGGAATATGTTGAAGTTTTGTCTGCAATGAAATAGGATGGCTGTGTGAGGTTTTTTGTTTCATCCGTAAACTCGAACAGAACATTCCAAAGTCCCTTGGTCATTTTAAGTTTATATGATCCAATCAACCAACCTTGTTTTTCTTTCGCCTGATCTACAATTGAAACGGAACTTGAATCGGCCACTGTGCCATTCGCTTCTGTCATCGATGTGCGTATGTGAATTTTTGATACAAAAGGCGCTTTCGCCCCGGATCGGGCATATAACAACTCGGAAGATTTTATCCGAAAATAAACAGTACTCGAATCGTCTGAGTGATGGTAAATGACATATTCCGGATGGATTTCCCTGCTTTCGTAATCATACAGAAATTTATACGTTCCACTTTGAACCGTAGCAGGTGCGGTGCACCCAATTCCGATGGCAACCACTAAAAACAATCCGATGTAAGCAACGTATTTCATTCTAAAAATCAAAATTACTCTTGTGATCTCTCCACTAACTTTTGATTCAATACTTTATTGGTTTTGGCTCCAAGCTCCTTGATCTTCTCTGCGCGATCAACTAAATTGCCTTTGCCTTCACTCAATTTCTTCATGGCCTCTGAGTATTCATTCTGTGATTTTTGCATCGACTTGCCAAGATTAATCAAGTCTTCGGTAAATCCCTGAAACTTATCATACAATTTACCAGCTTCATCCGCAATGGTTTCCGCATTTTTTGTCCGGCGCTCCTGCATCCAGATGCTGGCAACGGTGCGCAAGGTCGCCAACAATGTGGTTGGTGAAACAATCACCACTTTGCGGTCCCACGCATAGTTGTAGAGCTCGCCATCTGCCTGCATGGCTGTTGCAAATGCGGCTTCTATCGGCATAAACAACATCACAAAATCAGGGGAATCGAATCCTCGCGCGGTGTGATAATTTTTTTCACCCAGCTGCTTCACATGCATGCGCACTCTATCGATGTGAGCGCGTTGAAAACGATGACGGTCGTCATCATTCTCGGCAGCGATCATATTGTTGTAAGCAATCAGAGAAACTTTACTATCGACGATCAGATGTTTGCTGTCTGGAAGGAAAACCACGATGTCAGGGCGAATGCGCTCCTCTGCGTCATTGGTCGAATGGGCCTGGGTTTTAAACTCCAATCCTTCCACCAGACCGCTTCGCTCCATGATTTTTTCCAGGATAAGTTCTCCCCAATTGCCTTGAGATTTGTTGTCACCTTTGAGCGCTGTTGCCAGATTGTTGGCATCGCTCGACAGCTGTTTGTTCAAGTCAGAAAGCAACTTGATTTCCGCTTTGAGGTTGATGCGCTCTTTGTTCTCATCATTGTAAACTCTTTCTACTTTATTCTCAAAGTCACGAAGTTTCTCTTTGAGCGGGTTCAAGACCAGATCGAGTTGTTGTTTGTTCTGTTCTGTAACTCTTTTCGATTTATCGTCAAAAATTCGATTGGCAAGGTTTTCAAATTCTTTGGTGAAATCTTCCCTCACCTTCTGAATTCCCTTGTCTTGATCAACCAATTTTTCTTGAAGTGATTTCAGATTTGCTTCTGTCGCCGCCAAAGAATTCGTTGCCTGGTTCTTTTGCTCCCGTTCTTTTTGGATGTCGGATGTCAATTTTTCATTGACATTTCTCAGCTCCAATGTCACCGGATGTTGTCTGATCAGGTCGTCAATTCCCTGCGCAGCCTTCAATTTCAAGTAAAAATAGGCCGACAAAAAACCGATCACAAGTCCGATAATGAGTAATCCAATTTGCATGATGGTAAAAGTATTCATTAATTTGGTAAAGATTGATTGCTTGAGATTGGGTTTTTAAGTACCGTGCATTCGCGGAACAAATACATTTTAAAAAATGAAGAACAGACTCGTCTTGATTATCATTCTATCTTTTCATCTCTGCGCCTTCGCTCAAACTGATTCAATTCAGACTATAAATGAATCGGCACCAGCAATGGAGATTGTTGACGACGAAATCTATTCTATGGCTGAAAACATGCCTGTATATCCTGGAGGAAATCAAGCCATGCAGGATTTTATCGCCCGAAATTTTGTGTATCCCCCAAGTTGTCTTGAAAACAGTATTCAGGGAAAAGTCTACGTAGATTTTGTGGTAGAAAAAGACGGCTCAACGAGCGGACATAACGTTGTCAAGCCAATTCCAGGAGGCCAGGCTATCAGCACTGAAGCGTTGAGAGTGTGCAAATTACTGGAAGGCTTTGCTCCCGGCATGGACAACGGACATTTAGTGAGAGTGAGACTCGCCGTGCCAATCAATTGTGAGTTAAGCAATCAACGCAAAAAGAAAAAGTGATTCGTAATCAAATAGCATTTTAAAAAAGCAATTCATGAAAACATTTATCTTTTACTTCTTCGCTTTAGGATCGCTGACAACTGCAGCTCAATCGACGCCTAATGTTGCTCCAACTGCTCCCGCTCATATTATTGTCACTGAAGAACCGATCATGTCGACCAGAGATATTGATCAAAAAGCAATATACGAAGGAGGGGTTGATAAGCTTGCTGCTTTTATTTCTGAAAACATGCAGCATCCGTTGGACGCCAAAGGAAAAAAGCAAACCGGAACTGTTTATGTCGAATTCATTCTTGAAAAAGATGGAACTACTTCACGTCAGAAAATCGTGGACAGCAGCAGCTCACCTGAATTGGATGCAGAGGCTATACGCATCACGAAACTGATTCATTTCAAAACCGCAGCGATGAAAGATGGAAAAGCTGTGAGAAGTAAATACGTTATGCCCGTTGAGTTCGTTGATTGAAGTTTTCGCTTCGCTCAATAGATTTTGATTTCGCGCCGAGATTCGCCGAGGAGCAGAGATACGGAGAGAAAGACAAAATGAGAAAGAGAACGAGAATGAGGAGCTTGACATTCAGGGTGAATGCGAGATACGAAGATATTTCCTTGAAATCAAGCTCTCCGAATCTCGGCTCCTCGGCGAATCTCGGCGAGAAATATTTAATTCAGCTTGCTTTGTGAGTCTTGTACTTAAGTAAAACACATTGTTTCTCGCCGAGATTCGGAGAGTTTTGAAATTAAACTAAACACTATGAAATTTGTGTTGGTCATCCTTCCATTTTTATTCTCAAATCTAATTCTGTTAGGTCAAGAAGATCCTGTGTTTTATCCTGACACCATTCAAGAGTCTATTGAAGAAATAGTATATCAAAAAATAGAAGGTCTCGATAGTCCTCCTGAATACAAAGGAGGACAAAATGCTTTGATCACCTTCCTAACCAAAAACCTGAGGTATCCTGAACAGGCATTTCTTGACGGTCATTTCGGGAAAATTTACGTTGAGTTCATCGTAGAAATAAATGGCACTATCACTGGGCTTCATGCAATAAAAGAAGTTCAGGGTGCACCCGAATTGACGAAAGAAGTACTTCGTGTAATGAGTTTGATCGCATTCGACAAACCCGCAATTCGAGAAGGAAAACCGGTAAGGTTCAAAATGGTATTTCCCATCAATTTCGATCCTAGATAGTGTTTCTCGCGAAAAAAAAGGAAATCCAATCCTGAGATAAGGAGTCGTCTAAGTCACGGATACAATTTCATTGACCTAATCGGACATTACCCGAATCAATTCAGATTTCACCCACCTCATTCTCGTTTTCTTGATCGAGTGGACTTGCAACACATTGAATCCAGAAGAGAAACTCAAGGCATAAAAGGAAACGCTATCCCGGGATAAATCGCCGTCTTACCCAACTGCTCTTCAATCCGCAGCAACTGATTGTATTTCGCAATCCTGTCGCTTCGAGATGCCGAACCTGTCTTGATCTGACCACAATTCAATGCCACAGCAAGATCCGCAATCGTGGTGTCTTCCGT
>JANOVT010000011.1:0-6423 GCA_031417525.1 Flavobacteriales bacterium
ATCCTGTAAATCCTGATTCAACTGCGGGGAGAGAAAAATTCGAATGATCAACAACCACTTATCGCGCAACCATGCTCCAGCTCGACGAAATAACTTACAAAATAAACGGCTGCGCCATGCGTGTGCATAGCAAACTTGGCAATGGTTTTCAGGAAGTCATTTATCAAAGATGCCTGGCCATTGAATTGAGAAAGGCCGACCTGGGATTTATCCGGGAAAAATCGCAACAAATATTTTACGACAACGAATATGTCGGCACGAGAAGAGCCGATTTCATCATTGAAGGCAAAGTAATTCTCGAAATCAAAGCCGTCATCACACTTCAAGATGTCCATCTGGCTCAGGCAAAAAATTATATCGTGGCGTATGACTTTCCGATTGGTCTGTTAATCAATTTTGGGGCGAGTAGTCTGCAATTTAAAAAGGTGTATAATTCTAAATATAACAAGATTTGAGAAATGGGGGAAGTCCGGGATTATAAATCAGTTCTATAACATCCTGAATCCTGCCAATCCTAAAATCCTACAATCCTGCTCTGTTTTCAATTAATTTAACCCCCAGAAACTTTGCAGCCCATCACGCACTAATGACCAACCAAAATCCCGAACAAATTGCTCGCGACCAGATTGATCTGGAGCTTGTCAAAAGCGGTTGGCTCATTCAAAATATGCGGCAGGTAAATCTCAACGCCGGAATTGGTGTTGCCGTTAAAGAATTCCTCACGGATGTCGGACCGGCTGACTATGTGCTTTTTGTGGATGGCAAACCGGTTGGTGTGATCGAAGCAAAACGAGAAGAAGAAGGACATCGCATGCACTCACACGAAGATCAGAGTGTAGGCTATGCAACGGCCAAACTCAAACACTTGAAGAATGATCCCCTTCCATTCGTCTATATCAGTACCGGAGAAGTGACAAGCTTCACAGATTTTCACGACCCCAAACCACGATCGCGTGAAATATTCAATTTTCATCGGCCGGAAACGTTGCGTGATGAAATGAAACGCGACAAATCCTTGCGCCAGCGAATTCAGGATTTGCCGACTTTACCAACTGAAGGACTGCGTGAGTGTCAAATAAATGCAATTACCAATCTCGAACAATCTTTTAAAGAAAATCGGCCACGAGCATTGATTCAAATGGCGACAGGCTCTGGCAAAACCTTCACCGCTATCACATTTATTTATCGGCTGCTGAAATATGCCAAAGCCAAAAGAGTACTCTTTTTAGTCGATACCAAAAATCTTGGCGAACAAGCAGAGCAAGAGTTCATGTCTTTTGTGCCGAATGATGACAACCGGAAATTCACCGAACTTTATAGTGTTCTGCGACTAAAATCGAATTACATCGCAAGTGACAGCCAGGTATGCATTAGCACCATCCAGCGCCTTTACTCCATTCTGAAAGGCACCGATCTTGAAGAGTCGGCAGAAGAAGAAAATCCGAATGAAAGAAATTGGCAACCCAAAGAAATTCCTCCGATTGAATACGATGGTAAAATGCCTGTCGAATTTTTTGACTTCATCGTAATTGACGAATGCCACCGCAGCATTTACAATCTCTGGAAACAGGTATTGGAATATTATGACGCATTCGAAATTGGATTAACGGCAACACCCGATAAACGTACCGTCGGATATTTCGATCAGAATCTGGTGAGTGAATACTCGCACGAATTGGCGGTAGCGGATGGTGTAAACGTCGGTTACAATATTTTCTTGATCGACACCAAGGTGACACAACAAGGCGCAACCCTTTGGAAAGGTGAATATGTGGAGCACCGCGAAAGACTCAGTCGCAAAAAGCGAATGGAATTGCAGGATGAAGATGAAAACTACTCGCGCCAACAATTAGATAAAGACGTTGTCAATCCGAATCAGATTGGCAAAATCATCAAAACATTCAAAGAACACTTGCCGGAAATGTTTCCGGATCGTTTTGACAAACAAGGAGCTTACGAAGTTCCCAAAACACTCATTTTCGCAAAGACAGACAGCCATGCCAATGACATCATAGATATCGTGCGAAAAGAATTCGCAGAAGAAAATAATTTCTGCAAAAAGATCACCTACAACAGCGACGATCCCAAAGGTACATTGGCACAATTCCGCAACGACTACTACCCCAGAATAGCAGTCACTGTTGACATGATCGCAACAGGTACCGATGTAAAGCCGCTCGAATGTTTGCTTTTTATGCGCGATGTAAAAAGCGTGAACTACTTCGAGCAGATGAAAGGCAGAGGCACTCGTACCATTGATCTTGACAGTCTGCAAAAAGTAACTCCTACAGCCAAACACACGAAAGACCACTTTGTGATTGTTGATGCGATTGGAGTGACAAAAAGTTTGAAGACCGATAGCAGACCACTTGAAAAAAAACCGGGCGTTGCGCTCAAAGATTTGTTGCAGGCCATTGCAGTAGGTGCCCGGGAGGAAGAGTTATTTACTTCCATAGCGAACAGACTCACACGCCTCGACAAACAAATTACCGAAAAGGAACGCAAACAATTTGCAGAAAAAGCAGAAGGCAAAACAGTTTCGCAAGTGGTAAAAGAATTGCTGAATGCCTTTAATCCGGATGTGATCGAAGATATAGAAACACGGGTGCGACAAGAAAAGAAATCGGATTCCATAGATAGTATTGAAGCAGCAATCAACCATGAAATAGAAAAACTGCAGAACAATGCAGCACGTGTTTTCACCGGCGAATTAAACGAGTACATAGAAAATGTGAGGAAAGCGCATGAACAGCGGATTGATCTGATGAATCCGGATGAAATCATCTTCGCGGGATGGGACAAAGACAATAAGGAACATGCACAGTCCTTGGTGAATGACTTTAATGCATGGATAGAAGCGAACAAAGATGAATTGATAGCCCTTCAGATATTTTACAATCAGCCCTATCGTCGCCGCGAACTCACACACACGATGATCAAGGACGTCGTTGAAAAATTGCTCAACGACAAACCTGCTCTCACGCCGATGAGTGTCTGGCGGGCATATGAAACGTTGGAAGAAAAAGCTGCCAAGGATCAAAGTCCCAAAAACAATCTGACCGCTATCGTTTCGCTCATTCGCAAATCATGTGGATTAGATACCACACTCACCCTCTTCGACAAAACCGTTGACGAAAATTTTCGGAACTGGATATTTACAAAAAATGCCGGACAGCATAACCGATTTACCGAAGAACAAATGCAATGGCTGAGGATGATCAAAGACTATGTCATCAGTAGTTTTCACATTGACAAAGAAGATTTCGATCTGAATCCTTTTAATGCACATGGCGGACTTGGGAAAATGTGGCAATTATTTGGGGCGGAGGCGGAGGGATTAATTGAGGAGTTGAATGAAGTGTTGGCGGCTTAATTTCGTAGTTGCGGAATCGCAGTAATCTTATACTTTTGTCGCGTAACTTCACCTACCCACCTTTTCACACCAAATCTCATTTTGACCCTTTACATCCGGAATAAACTTGTAGCTGAATTGTACACGACCGGTAAATGCAGAAAATTAGCCCTGCCACAACAAGTCATTGACAAGTATTTTATGGTCGTGCAAATAATTGAAGCCGCTACCAGTATTTATGATTTTCGAAAAATGCCATCTTTGCATTACAAATCACTTAAATCTGAAAAAAACAAAGTATCTTTCAGGTTGAATGATTCGTATCGCCTAATTGCAGAAATGAAATGGGAAGATGAACAAAAAACGGTTGCAGAAGTAACAATCATTGAAATCAGCAACCACTATGAATGAAGGAGGAACAACGCATGACAGCAATAAAAAATCTTAAACCCGCCAAAATATTTCCACCTGGCTATTTTGTACGGGAAGCAATGAAGGACTCAGAAAAATCGGAGATGGAACTTGCCGCAAGTTTGGGTCTAACCATACGTGAACTTAGAAGACTCTTCAAGGATGAACATCGTATTGATGAAAATCTGGCTAAAAAACTTTCAGGCGTCTTTAAAACATCAAAACAATTTTGGTTAAATCTAGAGACAAATTATCGCAAAAGAATTGAGTCTTCGCCACTCATTAAAAATGGTGGCGCCCGCTTTGGCGGTGGAATATATACTATACCGGATCTTGTATCCATTCTGAAAAAGCCAATATCAAAAATCAGGTATTGGGTAGAACAATATTGGGATAAAGAGCTCGGACAAGCTTATGAAAGCCGGTATTCCTGGAATATAGAATTCACCAAAGCAATTGATTTCTATACTATGGTTGAGCTAGTCATTTTTGCAGAGTTTAGAGATCAAAAATTGCCCTCGGAAGAAATCATAAAGACCCACAAAAATCTTTCTGGCCGATACAACACAGCTTATCCCTTTGCAAATAAGGAAATACTTCTCGGTTTGCGTACAGATGGATATAAACTGTACATGCACGAATTGGATTCAACAGAAACAGCAGATGGCAGTGGACAATTGAATCTGGCCTTTATTCAAGCGTTTTTCAAGGAACTGGAATTTGATGCTGATAATCTGGCCACAAGATTTTGGCCAATGGGAAAAAGCAACTGTGTAGTTGTTGATCCCAAAAGGCAATTTGGACATCCTGTAGTAGCCAACACCAATATATTTCCTGAAACAATTTACAATATGCATCTGGCAAAAGAACCCATTCCGTTCATTGCATTCACTTATGATTTGACGGAAAAACAAGTAAGAGATGCCATTCAATATTGCACCAAGGCGGCATGAGGATCTACATTGACGAGAACATATCGCATTACATAGCTTTGGGATTTCAGCATCTTCAAATTCCGAACAATAAGCTCTCAAAACACAATTTCGAAATTTTATCCATTAAGGATGTCTTTGGGCAGGGTGTTGCAGATGAAGATTGGATTCCGAAGGTTGGCGCTGAAAAAGCCTGTGTAATCACGCAGGATTTTAACATCCAGCGCACAAGACACCAGCGTGCATTGTGCGATGAACACAAGGTTGGAATTTTCTATATCTCACCTCCATCGAAAAAAGGATTTTCTTATTGGGAAATGGTAAAACTATTGATGAAAATTTGGCCGGACCTGACGGATTTGGCGCACCACCAAAAATTACCATTTACATTCAGGTGCAATACACAGGGGAAGTTGGTAGCCCTTGAAAAGTGATAATTGAATTGTAAATCTATTTCTAATTGAAAATAATTGTAAAACACAAATGGCTCTTACACTGGTGTGCGTTCGGCTCATTGGTTTGTGCATTTGTAGCAATTGCAATTTTTTTTGAAGAAAAAAGTTGGTTGGGAAATGTTCTCCAACTCATTGGAACAATGGCAGGAATCTATCTCACTCTTATTATATTTCTACACTCAAAAGAAGGCTCAGACAAACAATTTCACAAGCAATTAGAACATCTACAAATTCTAAATTTAGAACACATCGACGCCTTACATAAAAATACAACAAGGCAAATTGAAGCGATTCAGGTATCCACAGAAAAGCAAATTGCCACCCTTCAGGAACTAAATGCCAAACAAATTGAAACACTGCAAGGTGTCACTGAAAGGCAAATTGAAGCTTTGCATCAACTAACTGAGAAACAGATTGACGCCCTAAATACAACCACCTATTCGCAAATCTCATCGTTCGAAATCCAAATTACTGAGGTTACGAATAAACTAAGTGACAACTCAATTCTACTTGGAGAAATTCTTGGAAGAGAACTGGAAAAATCATTGGACGCATTTGACACCTTACTAAAAAAAGAAGAAGCAAATTTGCGCAATCTATCAGGATGGAAATTACTCAGAACACCTGAAGAACGAGAAGCACAACTTGAAAATCAAAAAAGTAGAATCAAACATTTCAAAGCGTGGTTCGATTACATCCAAAATAAGTTGAATCACTTAAGGAATTACTTATCAAGTGATCAACATAAGCTTGAGTCTTAGCAATATGGAAAATAATCCATTCAAATCCAACATGAACAAACTTGGAGTGATCTGCCAATTCATTGGTGGAGGAACTCCAAGCAAAAATGTTTCCTCATACTGGACTGGTAAAATTCCATGGGCATCCATAAAAGATATAAAAGGTCAGTATCTTTTTTCGACAATTGATTCTATTTCTGAGGAAGGTGTCGAAAACAGTGCAACTAATGTTGCAGATATTAACGATTTAGTATTGGCTACTCGCATCACGCCAGGCAGACCAATTATAACGAAGATTAAAACAGCAATCAATCAAGATCTCAAAATTGTAAAGACCAAAAAGCCGATTGACAAATTATTTCTATACTATACCTTTCTCAACATTGAACGAGAAATTCTAAAGAAATCAAATGGCACCACTGTTTTAGGAATTACATTAACTGTTCTGAATGAAATCGAAATTTGGACTCCAACTCTCCCCGTACAACAAGCCATCGTCGCCAAAATCGAAGAACTGTTCAGCGAACTGGACA
>JANOVT010000012.1:0-21822 GCA_031417525.1 Flavobacteriales bacterium
GGTGCTCCTGGTTTCGGACGCTTGGTGCCGTATTTAGAACGACGTTGGTTACGACCACTTACACCTGCAGTATCAAGTGCACCGCGAACAATGTGATAACGCACACCCGGAAGGTCTTTAACCCTTCCGCCACGCACGAGCACAATGCTGTGTTCCTGCAAGTTGTGTCCTTCGCCACCGATGTAGGCAATGACTTCAAATTTGTTGGTCAGGCGTACCTTGGCAACTTTACGAAGAGCCGAGTTCGGCTTCTTTGGAGTCGTTGTATACACTTTGGTACAAACTCCTCTGCGCTGTGGACAAGAGTCGAGTGCCACAGACTTGCTGCGGTATGTTTTAGGGGTACGGCCCTTTTTGATAAGTTGTTGAACGGTAGGCATCTGATTCTCTAAGTTGCTTTTTTTCACCGCTTTCGATACTAGTCGAGTTACCGAAAAAACGGGCGGCAAATGTACACCGCCATTTCACTCTTGCAAGTGGTATCAACACTTTTCTGTAAAATATTTTTCAAACAACTTCAAAACACTAGTATTATCAATAGATACAGGTTGATTTTTTTTTATGAGCTTATATGATTCAGTGATTTAAAAGATTGCCGAATATTCATACATAAAAAGCGATTCGCCTTGAAAATCAAGATCTTAATTAAGCTATTCAAAAAGACCATGAAAAAAAAAAACTTGCGAGCCTTCAGAACAATTACGACGAAAATTATGACCGGCTGTCAAATACGAGGTAATTTCTTGTAACGGACACATTCTCTGTTAGTTGCGATTTTTTTGAATTGTCAAAGAAGCCTTCCGAATTGAAATTCAACCAATTTGTCATCTTGATTCGTTCCTCAGGCGCATCAAAAATTAGTTTAGATCAGTCCAGGTTTCAATTTCAGACGATATGACTTCATTTTCAAATGTTTTTCAATTGTTCGTTTTCAAATTGTTCGTTTTAAAAACGAACAACAGAAAAACGAACAAGTATATTAGCCATGAATTTGAGGTGATTTTATGCCACAAAAAATATTGAAGATGACGACACCGGAAATTAATTTTCAAAATATTTGCGATGAGCTCGAAATAAAGATGCCAGACTTGGCCAGATTTCTGGGCATCACTCGCAATAATTTCAACATGGCGCGAAAAAATCCATCGGGTATGCCACCTAAGCATTGGAGTTTTTTGACATCGCTGAACACATCAATTAACCTATCCAAAAAACTGGGGCTTGAATCCGAAAAAATCGAAGAACTTGTGAAATTCGAATATTCATTTGTGGATATAGCCTATTATGATCGAAAACAAATTTGCGAAAAAGAACTTGCACTTCTCCAGCAAAAGGTGGCCGGATTTGTAGAAGGAAAAAATAGAACACTCGCAAAACTGAAAGCTCTTTTCTACATGGAATCTAACCCTCAGGTATTTCGACCAATACATTTGGAATGGATCGGGGAAAAAATTGAACAAGCCAAACTCGAGTATGAATATTATACCGGCCAACAAAATGATTACCTTCTGTTGCGCATAGAAGCTCTACTATACGAGTTGCGTTTACTCAATCTAAGAATTGAAAAGTCCGCTTGATTGATTAAAATCAACGCACCTAACATGGCTCAAGAGAATACGTTAAAAAATGACAGCCTTATAACTCTGCTTGATAAGATGAAACATACACGCGACCAGGCAAAGAGCTGGCGCTCAAGAACAGACTGATGCAATAAGATCGCCTTACTTTATCTTAAAATAACCCACAATGCGTGGATGATGCCCGGCAACCAAAAAAGCAACGTAAGAATCAAGTTGATCCAACATGTCGTGTTCCAGGATCCTTCATGAAGAAACACAGCAAGAGGTGGAATGAAGATCGCAAGTATGATCAACAACAAATCTTCTTCATCACTTTGATTCGAAGCGTCAAAGTTCAACTCTGCTTTTGGTGCAAAAACATTAGTCGTGTGCTCAACATTTTCTCGCGCAGTGGTTTGATGATATTTTCCCTTGTTGGGTTTTTGAGCACGATTCTGTTTGTCGTTGTTTCTTTCCAATTTAGCAACCGTAACATTCGACGGTTGAACTTGCACTTGAGGAACTTCGACTTTAGATGAGCTCGCATTTTCCTCTTCATACGGCGAAGCTTCAATGACCTTCTCTTCCTGAACAAGATCAGTTTTTTCATTTAAAACAGTTTGTTTGTCATGTCGGTGATTCCATTCAACGTGGTAACCATCCAAATAACGTCTTTTTTCAACTGTACATGATTGAATGAACACAATCGCGAAAACCGCCAGAAATAATAAATTCTTTTTCATCTTTTTGTTCTTAAATGTTTTTATCACCTTGCTCAACTATGCTTTCTAACAAATTCAATTACGTTGTTGCAAATAAAATTCAATTGTTCTTCATCGAGCTCAGTATGCATTGGAAGTGAGATTACACTCCGACAAAGTTCTTCGGTCACAGGAAAATCGCCTTCACGATAGCGTGGATCGAGGTAAGCCTTTTGCATGTGCAACGGAACAGGATAATACACCATCGCAGGAATCCCCTTACTCTGAAGAAATTCTTGCAGGGCAAAACGATCAATGCCGGATGTCACCAGAGTATATTGATGAAATACATGCGTAGAATATGTTGATCTTGCAGGTGTCTTCAATTGAACAATTCCTGCAAAAGCGAGATCGTAAAAATCCGCGGCTTTCCTTCTTGCATTATTATACTCATTCAGTTTGCGCAATTTGATTCGCAGCACAGCCGCCTGGATAGAATCAAGTCGTGAATTCACGCCAATGGCGTCATGATAGTATCGGACCTTCATACCATGATTTGCGACGATCCGAAGTTTATCAGCAAGCAAATCGTCGTTGGTGAAAATGGCACCACCATCACCAAAACAGCCGAGGTTTTTGGACGGAAAAAAACTGGTAGCACCAATATGTCCAATCGCTCCTGCCATAGCTTTACTTCCATCCTGGAATGTGTATTCCGAACCAATTGCCTGGCAAGCATCTTCAATTACGAACAAGTTATGCTTTTTAGCAATCGCCATAATGGCATCCATATCGGCCATCTGACCAAACAGATGCACAGGTACAATCGCTTTGGTATTCGGAGTAATTGCTTTTTCAATTGCAATCGGATCGACATTGAAATGATTCGGATCCACATCAACAACAATCGGCTTCAGTTGCAGCAAGGCAATCACTTCAGCGGTAGCAACAAACGTGAACGAAGATGTTATCACTTCATCGCCGGGCTTCAGATCAAGGGCCATCATGGCCATTTGCAGGGCATCTGTTCCGTTGGCGCATGGTATCACATGTTTTACCCCAAGATAAGATTCGAGCTCCGTTTGAAATGCTTTGACCTCAGGTCCATTGATAAATGCGGCGCTTTCAACCACATCCAAAATTGCTTTATCAACTTCTGATTTTATATGATGGTACTGACCATTCAGGTCAACCATTTGAATTTTTTTCATACGCAAGAATAGGTGACGAATGTTAAGCAGAGTTGATGATTCAAGGTTCAAAGTTCCTTGTTCCAAGTTGCCGGAGTTGTGTTTGCCAAATGAGCACCGATTGGTGCATTCGGGTTGTCAAACATTGGCGAACCTTCTAAAGTTTCGAAAACAAAAAATTGTAATACTCAGAAAGTGGACACCCTGAAACCTTAAACTGCAATTTTTCCTTTGTTATCCATTGTATCTGATCCATTTCAGCAATTCGCGATACGTCGGTTTTTTGCCGTACATCAAAATACCAACACGGTAAATTCTACCTGCAAGCCAGATAAAAAAGATGAAAGAGCCGGCAAGGACGGCGATAGAAAGAAGCTTCAACCAGATCGAAACACCGATCGCTGTTTTTACCATCATCACCACCGGTGATGTAAGCGGAACGATAGAAAAGATGGTACCAATACTTCCTTCCGGATTGTTCATCATCATCACTGAAACGATGTATGCAAAAATGAGTGGAATAGTAACAGGCAACATAAACTGTTGTGTGTCTGTTTCGTTGTCGACGATGGCACCGATTGCGGCGAAAAGAGAAGCATATAGAAGATAGCCTCCAATGAAAAAGATGATGAAGGAGATAACAACATCTACCCATGGAACTTCCATCAGAATTTCGAGCATCTCATTACTTTTCTCCATGTCATCGCTGTTCAAATCGGCCAGGTTCGGCGCTTGAATGACACCACCTGCAGAATTCACTCCCATACTTTCCATTTGCATCTGTACCAATTTCTGCTGATAGGCTGCCAATCCGAAAGAAGAAATCGCGCCAGTCAATACGACCCAGATGACGAACTGTGTAAGACCAACCAATCCAATACCAATTACTTTACCCATCATGAGTTGAAATGGTTTGACAGAGGAAATAATGACTTCGACGATACGATTCGTTTTTTCTTCCATCACACCCCTCATCACCTGCACCCCATAGAAGAAAATGAAAAAATAAATTACCAAAGCAAAAGCAAAACCGATCATCGCTCTTTCAGTCGTGTGATCCCTTTTATCACCTTCGCTTGGTTTGATGATATTGAACTCAACCGATTGCCGAATGCTTTTATATGTTTCAATCGGAATGGAATTTTTTCTTGCCCGATACAACTCGAGCGCGTCTTCCAGATCATTCTTAATTCTGTTCTGAATCATGACACTAGGCGCTTTCTCCGAAAACATTTCAACTTTGCCGTCGGTGTATGAAATTTCAGTAAGTTGCACCACGGCCGAATAAGCACCGCTTTTCAACTCTTCGCCGGCATCCACCACCCCCTTTCTGAATTCAAAACTCACCTGATCCGTATCACGGAATCGTGGGCGTTCGACGTTTTCCTTTTCAAATAAAATCACATCGTCCTCCACCACATATCCGAGTTCGTCGGCAATGAGAATATTATGATGAGTAGTATCTGCAGTCGCAAGCATCACTGCGCCAATGATTAGTAATCCGAAAATCACCGGACCAAAAACAGTCATGATGAGAAACGACTTTTTCTTAACCTTGTTGAGGTATTCTCTTTTGATGATGAGCAGGATCTTATTCATGTGCTGCGTTAAAGTTTTGTACTGCTTCAATAAAAATCTGATCCATATCCGGGATCAATTCATTGACAGCGTTTATTTCAATATGGGGAATGAGCGCGCCAAGGAGATCATTCAATTTGTTGTCACCGAGCAGTTGGATATGAGCAATGTGTTTATCATCGACCATTTCATTTTTGATCAATTGAAAATTGGACCAAAGACCAATACCGAGATCCATCGAAGTGCCATCGAAAATCAATTCATACGTGTGCGATTTGAACGTGTTCTTAATGTCTTTGACGCCGCCTTCCAGGATGACCTGAGAGCGATTGATCAAAGCGATGTTATCACAAAGTGCTTCCACACTTCCCATGTCGTGCGTAGATAAAATGATGGTTGTGCCTTCATTTTTCAAGCGCAACATCTCATTTCTGATCAGTTCAGCATTGATAGGATCGAATCCGCTGAAAGGTTCATCGAGAATGAGCAGTTCAGGTTTGTGAAGCACCGTAGTAATGAACTGAACTTTTTGAGCCATCCCTTTCGAAAGATCTTCCACTTTTTTATCCCACCAGGTGTGAATATCAAATCGTTTGAACCAGTCCATCAATCGCAATTTGGCCTCCTTTGCAGAAAGACCTTTGAGTTGTGCGAGATACATGCATTGTTCACCAACTTTCATTTTGCGATAGAGGCCTCGCTCCTCGGGCAGATAACCGATTGATTCCACATCAGAGGGTTTCAACTTATGACCATTAAACAAAACCTCGCCTTCATCAGGACCTGTAATCTGATTAATGATTCGGATGAGGGTTGTTTTACCGGCACCATTTGGACCGAGCAATCCGAAAACAGATTGTTTCGGAACCGCAATAGAAACATCATTAAGTGCTTTATGCTTAGCATAAGACTTGTGGATATGTCGAGCTTCGAGAGTATACATGTATGAAGAATAAATCGGAGGCTAATCTAGGACACACCTAACCATCAAGAGTTAAGATAAGACGAACATGCAAGAACGACTGAAGAGTGGCGCTTATCAATGATGATCTGCCGAAAGCATTAAAATGACCCGGAAAGAATCACGCTTTGTGTTCTGCTTCCGGATTCAGAAGAAAGGCAGCCACTTTGATTTTTCCGTAGGAGAACTTACCTTCAAAATGATCGAATATTTGTTTGGTGCTCACTTCCTTTTGCTCATTCAACGCGGTGGTAATGAGACTAATTTCTTCCCGTGTCATCCAATCTTCTGCCTTGAGATCACCGTTGATGATCGCTTGAGAAAAATGCCCTTCGATCGTGCCGGTAGCAAGCGTTCTCTTCTCTGCAATCTGCTGTATGGTTAGACCTTCGCGATACAATTTGAGAGTTTCAATCAACGTGTCGCCCTTCTGCTTTTTAGTTGACTTGCCTTGAACTTTCTTGCGAATTTTACCTGATTTTCTCGTGACTTTTTCAGCCTTTTCAGTGGCAACAATGCCGGCTTCTTCAATCCATCGTTTGCGGTCCACTTCGCGTTTACTGCGCAACTCGGCGACATCATTCCAGACTTCATTGCGGATGATGGCGCTAATCAGGAATCCGCTTTTTTCCACTTCATCCATTTTTTTCATCATCACCTGATCTAATTCAGATATGCCTGAGAGATAGGTTTTATTACCGGAAAATTTGCTCAAGACCTGCATGTGTTGCAAAAGCAAAATGAGGTTTTTACGCAACAATTCTTTATAGTAATCCGTGCCTTTCACGATTCGTTCTGCCAGCGTGTTGAATTCCTTTTCCGCAAGGAGCTTTTTCAACTGATATCGAAATTTCTTCGTGTTTTCAATTTCACCCTCGAACGAAGCATGAATCAGCTGCATGGTATTTCTCATCGATTCTTCTTCAAACTCCACATCATTATCGTTCTCCTTCATGAACTTTGAGATTTGCCACACGAGTGGTTGAAATTCAAAAGTGTTGGTGAGCAATTCATTGAGGTATATCTGTTGTTTCTCCTTCAACATTTGTTCAAGAGAAGGCTGCATATTTTTTCTCGAAGAAAATTCGACAACGAGTGGATCACTGGTAATGACTTTTGTATCAATTTTTGTGCGGAGCACTAAACCATCCAATGAACGAAGTCTGGATAATGCAACATACACCTGACCTGGTGCAAAAGCTTGTCCGACATCTATCACGGCTCTGTCAAAAGTTAATCCCTGACTCTTGTGCACCGTAACCGCCCATGCAAGTTTTACCGGAAAATGAGTAAATGTTCCAATGATATCTTCATCTAATTCTTTCGATGTTGAATTGACAGTATATCTTTTATTCTCCCAAATTACATTTTCCAGTTGATACCTTTCTTCTGTGCCCGCAAGTTGGACAAACACTTTATCCCGGCTGACTTCCACAACTTTTGCAAGTTTGCCATTATAATATTTGTTATTGCCGGAAACATCATTTTTCACAAACATTATTTGCGCACCTTTTTTCAAAATTAGTTTTTTAGGAATCGGATAAATATTCTCCGGAAACTCATCTGCTATCTCTGCATCAAATTCAAAAGCCTCGCCGGGTAGTCGACTGAGCGCATTCCTGTTCTGATCATCGGCTTTGTAATTATGTGTAGTTATCGTAATGATCTCGTCATCCGCCTTCATTTTATCAGGATCCTGATAGTGACGGTTTAGGAGTTCAATATCATCCTTCGTGGTAATATTATTTCTCAGGTTATTGAGCACTCGTATAAAAGTATCGTCCGTTTGGCGGAATATTTTTTCAAGTTCAATGAATACAAAACCTTCCGTCTGAAGCGCTTTGGCTTCAAAGAAATGTGCGCTATGGTAGTAGCGTTTCAGATAATTCCATTCATGATCTTTGACAATTGGTGGCAACTGGTAAAGATCTCCGATCATCAGTACCTGCACGCCGCCGAAACTCTGAGCAAAATTACCCCGCACCGATCGCATCCTGTAGTCGATTGCATCCAACACATCAGCTCTCAGCATACTCACTTCATCGATGATTAAAAGTTCAATGGCCCGAAGCACTTGTTTTCTTGCAGAACTAATAGGGTGTTTTCTGGTAAGTGTATATTGAGTATAGACACTATTATTATCATTAAAATTACCCGAAGGTGTTTGATCAGGCATAAAAGTTCCCAGCGGTAGTTGGAACTGAGAATGAATGGTAACTCCACCAGCGTTCAAGGCGGCAATGCCAGTCGGTGCAACAATCACATAGTTTTTGTGTGTTTCCGTTGCAAGATTTCGCAGGAATGTAGTTTTGCCGGTTCCGGCTTTACCTGTCAGAAAAATATGGCTGGCTGTGCTATTTACAAAAAATGCAGCCGTTCTGATGTGATCTGTTTCTAATGTCGTCATAACTTTAAAAAATCAGGCGCAAGTTAGGGTGGGCTTATTCAATCGACTTAGAAGTTGTTATGCCATAAGTCGGCATAAATCAGCATAACTATTACATACCGCGCATTTCATCAGAATAAAAACGTCACATATTGTGCGTGCATACAATTAAACCCTATTGTATGACATAGAACGCGCTAGATCGACAAGAAAGCCCTTAGCATTGCAGGGGTGAGGAAATTGTAACCGGCTTTGGTTAGTAAATTCAGAACATAAATCTGTTCATAGGACCAGATTATTCGCATATTTACCGCACTAATTGATCCTTTCAATCCAATCTATGACTTCAAATAAAGACACAAGCAGCTCACTCGACGCCATGAAAACGCGCATTTCCGATCTTGAGGCAGAAAAAGCCAAGTTGCAATTCGAATTAAAAGCGCGGGAAGAGATGATGAGCAATCTACTTTCGTATATCCAGAATTCCACAAAGGCATAAGTTTGTTTTCTTCAGCTTGTCGGAAATTCAATTTTGATATACCGACTTTGAAAATTCGATTCAGCCGATTTCATTATTTATCACGATTGATTGGGAAAATTCAGTCAAAATGACGATAAGTATCCTCCTTTGGATGAACTATTTTTGAGGGTTCTTGACTTTGTGTGCATATTCACCCCAAACCAATCATCGAAATGCGAACCACTATTCTGACGTCATTTATTTTATTGCTAAATCTTTTTGCCAGTTCACAGAACTCGCCGACAGGAACTAACGATCCTCATGAAATACGCTTCATGACAGCAAAACCTTACGATCTCATCCGACAGCAAACACTCAGATCATTACCTGCATGGCAGAATTTCACCGAACAAAATGGAAGCTGGTATGTCCATTTTGATGAAGCCAGTTGCATGCCTCATAGGGCGTATGGCAGTCCGCTGGATATTGCAGGCAACAACCTTGAGGAGAGAGCACTCCATTTCGCAGAACAAAAACTCCCGGCTTTTCATATTGTTACGGACGAATTACATTCTTTCGGATCGATTGCTAAAGGAAAATACTCCTACGTCAATTTCAGACAATACCATCAAAACCTGGAGGTTCTTGGCAGCCGATACATGGTGAAGTTTTACGGCACCCGCATCGTTGCTTTTGGAAGCGATATTTTCCCTGAAATTGAATTGAGCATTGTTCCTGAAATTTCAGTTGCATCAGCAAAAAATAATGCGGCCACAGGCATAACAAATGAAATTATCTCGATTCAGGCCGATGAACAAAACTTCATACTTCCGATCGTCGCCAATGGGGTTTATGAATATAGACTAGTCTATAAGATACTAGTGAAAACCATCGCAGGCGTAAATGTGCCGGCGAACTATGAAACACTCGTCGATGCTCACACCGGCGAAGTGCTTTCACGCATCAATACAGTTTTGCACTCCCATGCAGAAGACGCACATGGCCAACCGCGTAAACCTTGCAAGCCTGGCTGTGTGCATGAAAGTGCAGTAGTTGTTTCAGCTAATGTTTCCGGGGAGGTGTATGAGAATAATCCTTATGAAACAGCGGTCACCACAGGTATGGAAAACATTTATATCACATCCGGTGCAGTTGACTACCAGGCGGATGAAAATGGTGATTTGATTTTGCCGGTGAATCCGGCGTCATCAGGCACCATAGCTTTACAAGGACCGTGGAGCCGCGTTTACACAGCGGGCGTGACACCATCCATGAATGTGACTTTACTGGATGGTCAAAACAATTTCAGTATTAACTCCATTTCTAATATAAAGGAGCGCACAGCATATCGCAGTGTTCAGAAAATACATGACTTCATGAAACTGTGGATGCCAGCAGATTTCGACGGTATGGACTTTCAGTTGCCAACCAACATTGATGAAGCCGGCGATTGTAATGCGTTTTATGACGGTGTCTCGATCAATTTTTTAGACATCGGCAATGGCTGCAATGCGACATCACTGGTTGCTGATGTTTGTTATCATGAATATGGACATGGCATCAACGACAACTATTATCAATCGCTTGGCGGAAATTTTGACAATGGAGCCATGGGCGAAGGCTATGCAGACTTCTGGGCAATTTCCTGCAGCAATTCCCCACAGCTCGGAATTGGCTTTTATACTGCCAATATGGATCCACTGCGCAGATATGACCTGGAGCCACGAGTCTTTCCTTCGGACATATCTGGCGAAGTACACAATGATGGAGAAATCATCATGGGCGCCTGGTGGGATACTCATTTATTGATGGGTAGTGATTGGAGCATAACAATGCCTTTGTTTGTTGAAACCTACGCAGGTATGCAAGCTGAAGCCGCCAATGGCAATGAAGGAGTCGCATTTACGGATGTTCTCATCGATCTTTTGCAGGCAGATGATAATGACGGAGACATTACTAATGGCACGCCACATGGCAATGAAATTGTGGATGCATTTTACATTCATGGAATAACATTGATTTCGAACGCAGAACTCACCCATACACCTGTTCTATTTGCAAACACGCCAGATCCAATTTATTTCGAATCAACCCTTGATCTTCAATTCCCATTCACTCAATATCTGCAGGGTGTCAGTTGTTTCTACAAATTGAACGATGGCGCATGGATAACGCTGCCACTTGTCGAAGAGACCAGCAATGATTATTATGCCGAAATACCCTCGCAACCAGCCGGAACAATTGTCGCATATTATTTTGGAACATATGACATCAATGAATCGATCAGTGCGGTCATACCTATTGGAGCTCAACTCACACATGCTAATCTTCCATATTACCGTCTTGTAGGAATGGAAGAAATCGGCATTCAAGATTCGGACAACAATGAGTTTTTTGGTAGCTGGCAATTAGGTGTCGCGAATGACAACGCCTCCACTGGTGAATGGGAAGAAGAGACGCCCATTGGTTCATACTCGACTGATCCGGTGACCATTGTTCAGACAGATACACAGCATACCCCTGGCGGAGAATTTTGTTTTATCACCGGAAATGCGAATAACACAGCGGCTGCAGTAGGAACAAATGATGTGGATGGTGGAAAAACAACGCTGCAGACACCAACAATGAATCTCACTTCTTATGCCAACCCTGTCATTTCCTATTGGAGATGGTATACCAACAGCCCTGTAAGTGGTGCCAATCCAGGCCAGGACTATTGGCAGGTGCGCATCAGTAATAACAATGGAAGCACCTGGACATACGTTGAAAACACCACAGTATCGGATGCTTCCTGGAGAAGAAATGCATTTCGGGTATCGGATTATGTCGCACCCACTGCACAGGTAAAAATGCAATTCATCGCATCAGACAGCACACACATTGGACAAAATCTGGATGGCGGATCTCTTGTGGAAGGTGCACTCGATGATTTTATTCTTTATGACGCAATCGTAACCGGAGTGGATGAAGTTCAACTATCCGAATCTTCTTTTGAAGTATTTCCAAATCCAGCACGCGAAAAGGTTTCTATCAGTGTAAATAATCGCAATGGAGGTAATGCGGAAGTACAACTCATCAATTCGACAGGTCAGACTGTTTTTGTAAAACAAATCAAAACCTCCTCCGGATGGCGCAGCTACGCTCTTGAATTACCGGAAGTATCCGAAGGTATCTATACTTTGAAGTTTATTTCGAGTGAATTCATTCATGATAAAAAGATTTATATCACGAAGTAGAATATAATTCGGAAGATAGATCATTCATCCTTGTGCTATTTGGATTGGGATACCTGAGTTATTTCAAGAAATGATCTAAGTTTTCGTTTATTTCGAAACAAGGTTGATCCAGAACAGAACAGTTGAAAGTTATCTATTTTCGCCGCAATGAAAAGTATCATCATGCGTCACGGTGTCTTGTACATCACAATGGCAATCATGCTCACCTCATGTTCCACCGGGGTGAGTTTTTTTCCGGCACGACAATCAGAAGTACGTGCTTCAGCAATTATTACTCCTATCAAGATTGTTGATTACAGTGCTGACTTCGACAAAAAAGTTGAAGGCATGGCAGAAGGTTATTTGAGTAAAGCCACAAATTTGGATTACTACAAAGAGCAAGCAATCATGAATGCATGCTTATCGGTTTCTGCCGACTTTTTGATCAATCCCACTTACACTGTGAGCACAAAGTCGAACACGGTTTCAGTGAAAGTGATTGGATATCCGGCCAAGTACATGGAAATGCGCGATGTAGTACCTGCCGATAGTATACACTTCAAATATTCAGGACCGGGCAGTACGTCAGCCCCTCATAACGGACGCGGCAGGCTTAAAATGATCTATTGACATGAGGCCATTCTTGATGATCCTTCTTTGCCATTTGTCGATGGTTGCATTAGCGCAGCAAACTGATTACCCGAAATACTACATAGGACTTTTTTACACAACAGGATATTATACCGACTATACAACCAATTCTAATAACGAAGAATACTTTGGCATTGACTATCGCGCTGCAGGTATCAACGCTGCACTTCGGCTAACCAAAAATTTATACGTGCAGAGCAATGCTTTTTCAGCAGGAAATGACAATTTTTTCATCGATGCAGGCATAAAGTTAAATGCCTTTGTTTACCACAAACTTCAACCAAATGCAGGCTTAAGTTTAGGCTCAAAACTGGGATATTCAGAGGCGTCTAACCTATACTATAATTTCGGTCTCGACTGGCACATTGCGCGGTTTATTGTGCTGAATGCCACATTATTCAGTGATTTCGTAGTGAATACACAAGGAGTGAGAATTGGGGCTTCTTATAAGTTCTGATTCAGCAATTGCATTTAATCGGTAGTTGCAGTTACACCGTGCAGCCATTCAAAAAGCTTTGAATGAAACCACATCCTCCATTCGTTCTCCTAGCAAAGCAGACAACATTGCGCGTTAAGAAACTTGATCCAATTCCCCATCAAATCGAACAATCTGATTTCCACGATTCGCGAACTATTAAAATTTCTGATAAATTCAATAGTGCAAATAAGAAAAGTCCGGATCGCTCCGGACTTTTTATTTTATTGTAGTATCAGATGCTCTGACACATCTCGTTCATGATATTTTTCATACAACACCTTTTCAGGTGCCTGAAGTTTCTTAATTATCAGAATTATCAGAACTAAAGCGATCATATCAAAACAGAGGCTCCACATAGTGGACTGATTTGCAAAAATCAAATCCTCAGCGGTCTCCGCCTTACGCGCCATTTGAAATGAATATCGTCCAACTACATTTCTGACAATCCATGCTCCCCACCAAACTCCAAGCAATGAAATTCCGGGCAGCGAAGCATTTTCATCCTTGCTTAACCTGAAAGTATCTGTCCAGACATCGCGCATGATTTGAAATGGTCTAACCAAATTCAGGAATGGAACGAACCATGAACCAGAAGCCCACCCTTCTTCAAACGAAGGAAATGCACCTTGCACCTGATGAAGATTGTAATATGCTCTTCTGAACCAAAGAATAAAAAAAACTACTGCTGCAATTTTGATCGCCACGGCACTAAGGCCTACCACCATACCTATTGTATCATTCAATTCGAGTTGAGAATCCTCATAATCATTGAGGAGAACTTTTTCCAATAAGCTGTTTTCCTGATAAGAGTGAATAAATGAAAGAATGGTGAATCCGATTGAGATGTAGAATAGTATGAGAATATTTCTGCTGCGCTCAGCATTATTTTTCAGTTGTGTCATACAGTTGGAATTTCGGCACTGGTTGCTATTAACTCGCGGTTCACTTTCTTGAATAATCCCTGCAGTACCTTGCCAGGCCCCACTTCAATTACTTCCGTACAACCATCTGCGATCATTCGATTCATTGTTTGAGTCCAGCGAACAGGAGCAGTCAATTGTTTCACCAGATTATTTTTGATTTCCTGAGGATCAACTACTGACATTGCATTTACATTCTGATACACAGGACACAAAGGAGTATTAAAGGTGGTTGCATTGATGGCTGCCTCTAACTCAACACGCGCAGGTTCCATCAGAGGACTATGAAACGCTCCACCAACTTGTAATTTGATGGCGCGTTTGGCTCCTGCCGCAGTCAATGCCGCACATGCCAGATCAATGGCTGCGAGTTCACCGGAGATCACCAACTGTCCCGGACAATTATAATTTGCAGCAACCACTACACCTTCCGTTTCGGCACAAATACGTTCAACAATTTCATCATCCAGTCCTAAAATCGCCGCCATGGTAGACGGATTCATTTCACAAGCCTTTTGCATTGCCCGGGCTCTTGCTGATACCAGTCTCAGCGCATCTTCGAATGCCAATGTCTTATTCGCGACAAGAGCAGAAAATTCTCCCAGACTATGACCGGCTACCATATCAGGTTTGAAGTCATCACCAAAGTATGCGGCAAGAACCACACTGTGTAGGAAAATTGCAGGCTGCGTCACATTCGTTTGTTTCAATTCTTCTTCAGAACCACGAAACATAGTTTCAGTGATGTTGAAACCGAGAATTTCATTTGCGCGATTCAGCATGGTGCGGGCGAGTTCTGATCGGTCGTATAGATCAGCCGCCATGCCCGGAAACTGGGAACCCTGTCCAGGAAATACAAAAGCTTTCATGAAGTAATGTGTTGGTTTTTGGTGGTGCAATATAAAATCAGGTCAACCAAAACGATCAAGAGTAAGAAATGAAAAATGGAACAGACGATTTTCGTATCAGGTACATTTGATCATCATTTTCATATCCGATTTCAAAATCAGAACAAGGTGACCTTAATCAGAAGTTAAGTTCCACAACCACAAGCAAAGTATAAATCAATTTAGCAACCACAAAACAAACACCTTCATTTGAGCAGAAGAGCAGTAATTATAGTCATCGCACTTGCCATCGTATCACTTGGCCTCATCATCGCAGGGCAAGTCTTTTGGGTACGCAAAGCTTACGATTTACAAGAAGAACAATTCAACAAACGCGTTTTTGTTGCGCTTTCAGAAGTGGTGCATCGCATACGCATCATGAATAAAGACTCAGCAGCGACCGAGCCTGTTATGCACGTTGCCAACAACTATTTCATTGCAAATATCAATGACACACCTCAGCCCTATTTGCTCGAAGATCTTTTGAAAGATGAATTCGCCAAATCGGATATGAAGGAAGATTTTGAGTACGGCATCTATGATTGTTTCACTGACTCGATTGTGTATGGAAGCCGAATTTCATTCAAGGATAAATACGAAAGAACGAATGCGGATTACATACATAAGATTCAGGAGTTCCAGCCTGATGGACATTACTTCGGTGTTGTTTTTCCGAACAAATCAAGTTTTATTATTAAACAACTTGACTTCTGGATGTACTCCAGTTTTGTCATTCTGTTGATCGTCATCTTTTTTTCGTACACCATAGCAGTGATGTTGAAGCAAAAAAAACTTGCAGAGATCAAAACTGATTTCGTCAACAATATGACACATGAATTAAAAACTCCCATTTCCACAATTGGACTTTCAGCCGATGCCATTTCAAATCCGTCCATTGTAGAAAATCCACAGCGGCTTGCACAATATGTAAACATTATCAAAAATGAAAACCAAAGGCTCAAAAGTCAAGTAGAGCGAGTATTGCAAATTGCGGCGCTGACACCTCGCAAAGTGCATCTCAAAGATGAATTGTTGGATCTGCATGACATCATTGCAAAAGCAGTGTCTACATTCAAAATTCAGGTGGCAGAGAAAAGTGGCGAAATCATCATCGAGTTACATGCGACCAATGCAAAAATGCACGGTGACATCGTGCATATTACGAATGTCATCTACAATTTGCTTGATAACGCTTCCAAATACACAGAGGGCATTCCGCACATCATTATTCGGACAGAAAATCAGGGAGGTGAACTTTTGATTTCTGTCATCGACAATGGAATAGGAATCAGCAGATCACACCAGAAAATGATTTTTGAAAAATTCTATCGCGTACCTACTGGCAATTTGCATTCTGTTCGCGGTTTCGGACTTGGTCTTTTTTATGTAAAAACGATTGTCAAAGCACACGGTGGAAAAATTGAAGTGGAGAGTCATCCGGGAAAAGGCAGTAAGTTTACCTTGAAATTTAACACAACTAAATGATGGATTCAGAAAATAAAGTTTCGGCTAAAATTCTTCTCGTAGAAGACGATTTAAATCTGGGATTTGTTGTTCAGGATACACTGAAGATGGAAGGATTTCGTGTTCATCTCTGCAAGGACGGCAAAGAAGGATTACTTCAATTCAACAAAGAATCGTATGATTTGTGTTTATTGGATGTGATGATGCCGAAGAAGGATGGATTCTCTTTGGCTGAAGACATTCGCAAAGTCAATCAGGAAATCCCCATCGTTTTTTTGACAGCCAAAGGCATGGCTGAAGACAAAATTAAAGGACTCAAACTGGGTGCTGACGACTATATCACGAAGCCATTCAGCAGTGAAGAATTGACGCTACGCATTAAAGCGATTCTGAAACGCAATCCGAAATTCAAATCAGATTCACGAGATAAGAACAAATTCGCCATCGGTAAATTCACATTCGATTCTGCGAACTATGAATTGTCCATCGATGGAATCAAGAAGAAGTTGACGAAAAAGGAAGCTGAACTTTTAAAGTTACTTGCTGAACATCAGGGACAAGTGATTGAGCGCGAAATTCTCGCTAATATGATATGGGGTGACGACAGTTATTTTGTAGGCCGAAGTATGGATGTTTTCATTACAAAGTTGAGAAAATACCTGAGTGATGATCCGGCGATTGCCATTTCCAATGTCCATGGAGTTGGGTTCAGGCTGGAGGTGGCGGAGTAATCTCCATTCAAATATTCAAAGATTCTAAGATTCAAAAATTCAAGCATTCTATAGAATGGATTGAATCGTAGAAAAAAACACCAGATTTTCAGTGTCATTAACGTGTGGCCAAAAATCCGTGGCATCCATTTGGCCATTTGGCAGCCACAGATCTCGAAAAAATATTTGATATCGAGTCGAATAAGGGGTGATTTGATTCGAATTCACTGGATGCTGTCCAAAAAGACATAGAGTTCCTAAGACAAAAAATCTGTAGCCAAAAATCTGTAGCATAATAGAGGCTACATTTTTTTGGCTACAGAATCTGAAGAATTCTGCCAACAGAATGTTTCCAACTTCACTTTGAAAATTGGTTGATACCGGTCAATCATTTTAAATTTCATGAGAAAAATGTAACCCGTTCGGTAAAATTTCGATTTCATTTGCTGCTCAAATCACACACAAAACATCACCACTATTATGAAAAGACATGCAACAGCCAACTGGGCAGGCAGCGGCAAAGAAGGCAAAGGAAATTTGACAACACAGAGCACGGTGCTCAATCAGACGCAATACAGTTTCAATAGCCGATTCGCTGAAGGAGTCGGCACCAATCCAGAAGAACTTATAGCGGCCGCGCACGCCGGATGTTTCTCTATGAAGCTCGCGTTTGTGATCGGCGAAGCAGGTGCCACTCCAAATAATATCGAAACTACATGTCATATTACTTTGGAAGACGGTGCGGTCACCTCATCACACCTGGTTGTGAAAGTCAGTGTTGATCTTCCGGATGAAAAATTCCAGGCTTGCGTTGCGGATGCAAAAGCGAATTGTCCGATCAGTAAATTACTGAATGCGAACATTACGGCCGAAGCTACTCTAGTATAGCAAGTTTCAAAAAATCAATGTATATCTACTGAGCATCGGATTCCGGTGTTCAGTCTTTTTGTTTAAAAAAACTGATAATCGCAGTCAGCAGTCTGATAGCAATATCTTCATTTATTATTGCATTCATAAAACCCATTCATGCCTCATAAACACCAACTCCATATTCTTGTCGGCTGCGCGGATGCACGCGATCTCAGTCAACTTCAACTCGATATTGTCAATTCCACCATACGCGAATATGCCATTCAAGGAAAAAAAGTGCAATTGCAAACAATACGCGCAGCAGGATCATTTATTAGTCCGGATGTCTATCAGGATTTAAAAAATATCATTCTCACCTATCAGAAAGAAATTCCAGCTGATTTTGCAGAAGAAGGATATTTTGTTCACATTCAAAGTCATGGACATCTCACTGAAGATAGCAAAACTGACTATGTATCGCATATCTACGACATGAAAATTCAGGATGGCTCACCACTGAATTGTGGTATGCTTGGTGCAAGTGCTGTCGGAGTAGAGATCGAACAACTCATTCTAAAAAATCAACTGAAGTACAAAACATCAACGAAAGAAGTTACTGTATCGGATGATGAAGGTTTGCGACAATTGTTGCGCGATGTTTATGCCTATGATGGATTTCTCGCGGGTGATTGGATCAAAAGTATCGACCTCTTGCGCACGCATCCAAGAGCTCAAAAGAGTGCATTGGAGAAAATGATCTCCAAAGACCCCGAGCTGAAGCGACTTGACATAAAGATCACTGCGGGAATTCAGGATTACTCCATTCATGGATTAATTCGACTCGATGGCGGAGAACCCAAATCTGCTTTTTGGGATGAAGTACAACTAGAAATTCGTCTTCAGGCAAAATCGCGATTGGAAGAATTGAAAGCCCAAAGTGAAAAACAGAAACCACTCGCGGGTTTAATTTGCATGGCTGATCCTCGCGTTACTTCTCGGATCACCGCAGGTCGATATTATTATCATTACAAAGGAATTCCTGAACCACAAGGTTATTTGTCCAACACCGTATTTAACCTCACCGGAAGCACATTTGATATTCCTTCCATTCCGTTCGGACCTTATGCCATCACCGGATTTTATTATGCGGTAAAACACCTTGGCCTGACAGATCAGATGGTAATGGGATCAGATGAAACGCAGACAAGTCGTATCATGCTAAAAATACATTCAGACCCGATCATGAACCTGATAGTGCAAGCATTCAATGTGAATCTTATCCCAATCAATCAAAAAGAACTGGTATGATCGTTCGCAAACACCTCGATCCGAAGATCATCATCAAAGTTGGCTGGAAAAGAGTACTTGCGCTCGGACTTGCTGCAACACTCGTGGTTTTTGCCAAACACTATCTCTGGCTTGAAATCGAAATTGATACGTTGCCTGCAAGTATTCTTGGTGTTGCTATAGCATTTCTGATTGGCTTCAGAGTGAACAGTGCTTATGAACGTTGGTGGGAAGCGCGGAAGGTGTGAGGCAGCATCACCAATGACTCGCGATCCTTCGCCAGACAAGTCAACACATTTCTATCGCCTTTACATCGCAATGGGTCAGACCTGAATGAAATCAAAGATCTTCAGCACACGATTCTTCGCCGACAAATTGCATTTTGTTATGCACTTAAAAACTCACTTCGCAAACTAGATATTTTTAAAGAGATCGAAACTTATGTGGACACAGAAGAATTGGAATGGCTGCGTTCTCAAAAAAATGTTCCGCATGCATTACTCGTAAAACAAGGCATTGCACTTCAGGTCGCTCACGAAAAAGGATACATTGAAGATTTTCGACACATGCAGATGGATACAAAGCTGAGCGCACTAGCTGATTCCATGGGAGCATGTGAACGAATAAAAAGCACCGTTTTCCCCAGACAATACAGCTACTACTCTACCGTGTTTGTCAAAGTATATACATTTTTGTTGCCGTTTGTTTTGGTCAACAACAGCGGTTGGATCACGGTGCCTTTCACCATCATCATTGGATTTATTTTCTTTGCGCTTGATACCATTGCCGGTGGTATTGAAAATCCATTTGAGAATACAATCAATGACACACCGATGAGTGCGATCTGCAGAAATATTGAAATCAACCTCTTGCAAATGATGGGTGACAAAGACATTCCGGAACCAATTCAACCAAAAAATGGATTCTTGTTTTAAACTGTCACATTGCTTGGTTCAGGCTGCAGAATGAAGCTTCCATCCTTTCACAAAACATTCGATCTTTATTTCCGTAAGAAATTCAGCATCCGATGTCAGTAAAGTCCGGATGTCGATGATTCACCCTGATCTTCTCAGACTACATTCGCATGGTGAAGCAAAGTTCGATCATATTTTTTACGGTGGTGATGGTGATACTGTCTTCGTGTTCCAAACCATGTATGGATCAGACCGAAATGCTGCGCGGAATTGCACAGACATATCGCAAAAACAAAATAGAACAATTCGTTCAGAAGTATCAACTCATTTTTGATAGTGAGCTTAAAGCCTCTGGCTGTCCGGGCGCTGCAGTGGCCATTGTAGTCGACAGCAGTATGGTTTGGGAGCACAGCTATGGCACGAAAGAAGTGGGTAAAAAAGATTTAATCAATGAGCACACGCTATTTCGTTTAGGCAGCTTGTCAAAAGGTATCACTGCATTACTTGTGAGTAAACTAGTAGCTGAGGGCAAGTTAAATTGGGATGATAAAGTGACCAATGAGATTGCCGGATTCACGATGACGGATACCAATCAGGCGAAAAGAATCAGCGTGCGTCACTTACTTTCTCATAGCACCGGACTTCCGCGCCATACGTTCACAAATATGATCGAAGACGGTTTGGAGCCTGTTGATCTGGTCGAAAAACTCAACACCATTCCACTCATTGGAAAGGAAGGAAGTACCTTCGCATATCAGAACTTCACCTTTTCATTGATTGAACAAATTCTGCAGAACAAAACATCCATATCCTTTACCGATCTCCTCAAAAATGAAATACTTGGACCAGCATTCATGACAGACGCCAATAGTTCGCTGGAAGAATTTCTTGCATCGGGTAATTACGCCATGCCTCACAGACATTGCGCAAGTGCGTATCAGGAGACACCCCTCAATGGTAAATATTATAATGCCGTTTCTGCGGGTGGAATCAATGCGTCAATAGATGATATGACGAAATGGCTTCAGGTACTGCTTGGTATGCGCACCGACGTCGCGAATGCAATGATGCTTGAAGCTATCTTTCAACCCTTTGTGGCTTCTGCCGCAGAAAGTCGTTTTCGTGCCTGGCACGGCATGACTAAATCATCTTATGGTATGGGTTGGCGCATCATGGAATTTCCTGACCGGAATATTTTTTACCATAGTGGATCAGTCAACGATTACCGCACGGAGATTGCAATTGATCCGGTTTCAAAAATTGGCATTTGTGTTTTGTTTAATGGTCACAATTCCACGGCAGGAAAAATTATTCCTGAGTTTTTGGAACTCGTGCATCGCGTAATTCCGGAGTGAGATTTTGTTCATGAAAAATCTACTCAGCTATTTTCACAAAGCAAAAGAGACAATATAAAATAATGATTGTCCGCAATCATACCTTAGCTGCGAAAAATTCACCGGTTTAGCAGCAAAGAGTTCATTGCACCGAAGAGGTTTTCCATATTCAATTCATTTCTTTCCGTTCTTTTTTTCTTGATAAAAAAAGAACCAAAAAAATCAAGGCTGTTGCGAAAATTCTTGAAATCCACGCCACTTCCGGGCGGCCAAACCCA
>JANOVT010000013.1:0-9199 GCA_031417525.1 Flavobacteriales bacterium
TTTTGAAGATTGAGCTTGCAGATTCCAGCGAAAAAATTCACAGAATAACGAAAGATTAGAAAATGATCAGATTCACGTTTTAAGTCCCATTGGCTTGAGACCTTCGTGGTTTCAAGCACATTCGTTCTAAAAGGTTAATCCGAAAAAATGATTTCTAAATGCTTGGTATTTACTTCACCATTGCATCAGGCTCAAAGAATCGCAATGACATGCTCAATTTGTTTTTGAGTTCTTTCCTCTCAACAATGTAGTCAAGGAACCCATGTTCGAGCACAAACTCTGAACTTTGGAAACCTGATGGAAGATCTTTTCCAATGGTTTCTTTTACGACACGTGGACCAGCGAAACCGATCAAAGCTTTCGGTTCAGCGATATTGATGTCACCGAGCATAGCGAATGATGCAGTCACGCCACCCGTTGTAGGATCGGTCAGGAAAGAGACGTAAGGAAGTCCGGCATCAGCAAGCTGCGTGAGTTTCCCCGAAGTTTTCGCCATTTGCATCAGCGAAAATCCTGCTTCCATCATTCTCGCCCCACCTGATTTTGAAATGCAGATGAAAGCACACTTATTTTTAATAGCTTCGTCCACTCCTTCTGCAAATTTTTCACCCACAACAGATCCCATTGATCCACCAATGAATCGAAAATCCATACAGGCAATGACCGCTTTATGACCGTCGATTTTTCCAGAACCGACACGAATTGCATCTTTCAGGCCAGTCTTAACGATGGTAGTTTTGATTCTTTCCTTGTACGACTTGGTGTCCACAAAATCCAGAGGATCGCCGCTTGTCAGGTTTGCTGCAATTTCTTCATACTCATTTTCATCGAATAGAATGCTGAAGTATTCGTGTGAACCAATTTTTTCATGATAAGCGCATTTGGCACATACCCAATTGTGGTCTGCATGTTCATCTGATGTCACAACATTTTTACATTCAGGACATTTGTACCAAAGACCTTCCGGAATCTCTTTCTTCTCTTTGCTCTTGGTAGTTACACCTTGAATTTTTCTTTTAAACCAACTCATATTTCGTAAGTGAGATTATCTTGTTTCTAAGTTCAGAGGACAAACATTACCACATTCTCTGACAGATGGCAAATATGTGATAAATGTGCGAATGATGAACAGTATTTCCAATGGCTCGTGATCTCAAGCTTTTTTCACCGGAGAAGGTAGACATGTCCATGCTGCTCAACCGGTTCACCATCGAAGGCTGTCGCCAGAATGGTGTAGTTGTAAACATCATCACCAATGCTGAGGCTTGGATTCCAGGGCAAACCAATATCAGGGGCGTAAAAAATAAGATCACCCAAACGATTGTAAACGTAGATCTGCACGTTTGAAACATTGTATCCCTGCACAATCCAACCTTCGTTGATATTGTCGTCATTGGGGGTAAAACAGGATGGAACAAACAATCCCCAGTTGCACGGATAAGTTTCGATATTGATTTCAGAAGAAATGGTGTCGCATTGATTACCTGTTTCAATTTGATATGTGCCTGCTTCATAAAGATAAACGGAAGCAATGGAATCACCAGTTGACCAAATGTAGTAAGTGTTTTTGTTTGATTGCACGTCCAGGAACAATTCAAAATCTTCACACAAAGTGGTGTCTGTCGGGATATGTAAAATAGGCAAGCTGATCATGTGCGCAGTCGTTCCTGCCGAAGTCTGGCAAGGTCCATTATCGACGACGATGTCATAATAGCCTTCCTCATTGATGGATATACTGCTGCTTATCTCTCCGGTATTCCACAGCCCTGTGGTGCCGGCATTCAAAGTAAGAATGGTGCCTTCGCAAAAATTGGTATCCGAAGGAAGTGGAATGGATGGTTGTTGAAACATGGTGATGACTATAGTGTCAGATATAGAGCACACACCATTGATATATGTACCATAATATGCACCTGTTTGTGTGATGATCAAGGAATCTGAAATGGAATTGTCACTCCACGTCACATCTTGATTCGCATGTAAAATGTAAGTGTTGATTTCACAAAAGGAAGTGTCTGGACCGAGCCAAAGTTCTGGCATAGGTGTGAGGAATACATCCATTTCATCTGTAACACTGCAAGTTTGAAAAGTTACGGTAGCGGAATAGTTACCTTCTTCAACTTGAATCACAGGAACCTCCGCCGAAGTCGACCACAAAACACTATTCCATGTATCACCGGCGTTCAAAGTTGCAAGTGTGCCGGGGCAAATGGTAGTATCCGGACCCAGTGTAAATTCCGGCATCGGAAGAATCGTCACAACGACTGTGTCAGAGGTGATACAGCCAACACCGGCTGAATCCGTAGTGAGAATGTAAGTTTCAGAAAATACAACTTCGGTCGAATTTTGAAGAGTCACGGTAGGTGAGGCAATCGTTTGCGAAGAGAGACCTGTTCCATTATCCCAGTTATAGCTGTATCCATTGTGGAAGGTTTGGCCGATTTGAAGTGGAACAGTGCTGCAAGTTGAAGCATCCAATCCTGCATTCGCATTTTGCGAAAGATGATATTCCTGACAGGCGGTTAAGCTTATGTCGTCCAATCCGAAGTCGTTGCCACCAGTGAGCGATTGTTGATTGAGAAGACAGAGTTCGAGAAAAGTATCCGTGCCACTATTCCAGAGCATCGAAAAAGATTCCCAACCTCCGTTTGCTTCAAGTGTGTCATCTATCAAAATTCCATTGAAAGAAGGTTGAAGAAGTGCATAAGGATGTATTTCACTGTTGTTGGTAATGTCTCTCGCCCAAAAAGTAAAGGTGTAGTCTGTTCCGGGTTGAACAGCGAATGACTGACACCATACGCTAACTCCAGCAGTGCCCGGACCATTGGCAATGTAAAAACTTCCGAATGGTGGATTGGTGTGATCTGAACCGGTGAAATCGCTGTGATAAAACGTAGCGTTGATTCCAACGGTGTAAGTATTTTCCGGACAAAGTGGGCAAAAAATACCGGTCACATAATTCAGGTCAGATGAAAATCCTGTGTTGCCTGAATTAAAACTTCCGTTCGTGATAAGATCCGCCGAATACTCACATGCGGGGCATTGGGAGTATAATTTCTGCAAGAGACCGGACAGAAGAATGACTTGAAAAAGAATAATGGAGATTTTTTTGATCATGGCGAAATCAATTCATTCGGCTGTTGGTTTCTTCTAAATTTTTCACTCCTTTTCTGTTCATCACAGGATTGGAGTACATCTGGAGCAAAATTTCCCTGGTGGTGCTGTTGAGATTTTCAGAAGGTAAACCAGTTTTTTTTCGGTTCAATGCAATCTTGAGCACATGACCTCTGATGTAATTGAGAAAAGCAATTCGTTGAATATTGGAGTAATGCTCTTTGTATTCTTTGGTTCCGTGCAAAAGATCATATGCAATATAGTTCGTTGGCCATAGCTTATAAATACGATGCATTTCATCATCGATGGCCTCACCAAGTGATCTGATCTTTTCGTTTTTATTATTAATAAAACGCATGTTTTCAATGGCATCAATCATTTCGCGACCTACGGAAATATTCACGCGGCCTTTGTGCCCCGTAAGACCAGTCAGCATAGAGTGAAAATCTTCCCCTGGCTTTTTTTCATACTTCCCGAAATAGCGAACATGAAGTAGCTCATGCGTTTTGAGAATATCGCAAGGATCATATTCGTAAGACACACACATAGGTACGATATGCAAATCAAGAAGTGCATCTTCAATGGATTGTTTGCTGCTCATAGCAAACATTTTTAGGAGGCCGGTTGAAGTTCTGTCATCACCGTCTTTGCTTCGTCCTTCACGTTGTGCAATCCAGATCGAGGTGTTGCGTTTATGAATCGTATCCATGATGTAGTTGCTCAGACGCATGGAGTAATAATAAATCTCCCGGGCATTGACGTCGCGGTTGACGATAAAGTTTTTATTGGAGCGCACGAGATCTCGAACCATCGGCGTCTTAAGCAAATTGTCGCCGATGGCGATTTCTGTGGTTTCAAATCCGCGTTCCATTAAACTGACGTTCAGCAGGGCGCTGTCGAGAATGATATCGCGGTGATTGCTGATAAACAGATAAGCCTGATTTCGATGAATGTATTCGACATTTGAAAAGGTCAATCCACTGGTGGTCATTTGTGTGATCACTTTCATGGCTGGTGCCCCAATTTCTTCTTGAAATTGTTGTACCGTCTTGATATCCCTGAACATTTTCTGGATTTCGAGTTTGCTCAAACCCGGATACACCCATTTCATCATTTTCACGAGCAATGGTTCTTCCACAAGTCTGGCAATCGCTTCCCTCAATTCCACGTCGGTATAAGGACGGATGTCGTCGAAATTGTTTACGTCAATCGGAGCATCTAGCATGTCGCGAAGGTAATTGATGACCGCGACTTCTAAAAATGCAGGCGAATTTTCTAAAATGACCCAGAATCGGTTTGTGAGTGAACTAAAAAGTATTCAGAGAGAAACGTTTGCGGGCGAAGTAATAGAGCGAGAAACAGAGCAGGAGCGAAAACGGGCTCGATCCTAATTTAAAATTATCGAGGAAGAGAACCCGTGCTATTGCGATATAATGTATTTATGATGAATAATAGAGCAAGAAACAGAGCAAGAACGCACGTGCTTAAGTTTTGATGTTTAAATTATTGGAATTCGCTTGACGCTCTTGCTCTGTTTCTCGCTCTATTAAATATCAGGGTGAGAACGAGGACACAAATTCGCCATTCGTTTGGCTGAATTACTTGTTTATCTCCAGGTCGGGCAAGGCAGAGCATTGTGTCCATCCTTTTTTAGATCCGGTTTGTCTTTTTTCTCTTTCGGATTGCATTTCCAATGTTTGAAAATGGTGTACTTCAGACTGAAGTAGAAATCGGCACCGTAGATATCCTTTTTGAAAAGAATCGCGGCGAGATTGTCACTGCCAATAATGACACTATTGAGTCGGGCACAGAAACCAAATTGTGGTCGTTTCCATTCATACATAGAAACAGGAAGAGAAAATTCCCAACGTTTGACTTCCCAGCGAGGCGCAATGCCCAGATAGGATGCGCGTTGAACACCGAGGCTATTCAATCTTGGCAATCCATAAGTGATTACTCCATAGAGATAAAAATTATGTGTGAGGTTGTAGTCAAACTGAGCAGAAAGTGCAGTAGGTAATTTCATGCGAAATTTTCCATCCTTGCTATTTTGTTGAACAAGATCGAAATTGCTGTTGATGAGACTATCAATGTCACCAATGTCATTTGCTGTGGTGGCTTGATAATCGCGCCATTCACTTCCTTCATTTTGGCTAAATTCATTTCGATAGAATGGACCGGAAAAATTTACCCGACCAACATCAAGTAATGAAACACCTATTCTGTATTTGTAATCACCATCTGTGCACGGAGAATGAGGGGTATAATCTTTTGAGTCATCGTTCCGCATTTTATAGGTAAAACCAATGTCCATTCCCCAGCCTTTTCCATTGAGAAGTCCGGCGGTTGGATCATTAAATCCATATTCACCGGTGAATTTTTGAGTTTCGAGACGACTGCTGTCCTGAACGGTGTAGGTCCAGTTGTCGATCCGGATACCGGCACCGGCAACACCAAATAGTCTTTTTACTGTTGCACCACCTTGAATAATGGCGTCTCCTTTACGTTTGATAATAGTTCCATAGGACAAACCCACCTCACCCCAACCAAGTGCATTGGCACGAAGGTTTTTGTAAGTCTGTTGCTGACCCATGGAAGCTTCATATTGAAAACCTTCTCTGATAAGATCTTTTGCACTCTCAGGTATTCCGCGAACATCGGACACAACGCGCGCACCAGTATACAATCCGAAAGCATGTTGTTTGACAGCAAAAGTTGCAGAAGGACCATGAACCATAACATCCGCATAAACAGAATAAGGACCTTTATGAGTTGTCAAAGGCACAGTCGTCATGGTGTCGAACGCCGACTTTGACAAAGACTTGCCGGGCAGAAAAACAAGATCGTTTCGGAGGAAAGCGCTTAGTCCGACCAGGTTGATATCAATGAACGCTCTGGAATCGACAATCGTCGAAGGATTGTTCAGAACCGTATTGGCTGGAGACCTTGTACTTCCTGCGATCCCCAAATTATCCTGCGCAAAAAGAGCAGGACAGAGATGGAGAAAAATGGATATGATAAAAGGTTTTTTCAAACAGGGCGAAGGATGTATTCGCCCTCTAAACGGGAATTGAAAGGAAATTGTTCTGTTTTGATTAAAAATAGATCGGATAACGATGTAAGCGGCGACGGCTGATTTGAAGGATTCGCTATAGGTATTTAAAGATATGATTAGGTAGAAGATATTGAATTAGCCCCTTAATTAATGCTAGTTTCGTCCGATTAATTGAGGGGCTATTTCCTTGCACAAGAAGATAGGTAACGAAATCTGCGAATATGTCTCCAACGGTTTGCATGGTGTTGGCAGTGTTATTTCCTGCGTTCCAACCTTGTACCGACACCTGGATTTGATCACTCATCCGCACTGCGGAAAGATTCCCCGTGGGGTTGACAGAAGCCAACAACATTGATAGGCACTGTTTGTCTCGTATGGCGGGAGGCTACGAGAAGCAATTTTGAACCAGCAAGCTAGATAGCTGGAAGCCCGCTCCTTCGGGAAAGTAGCTAATCGCTCAAATATTTTTAATGAGCCTTCCACATCTATTAAGTTTTTCAATTAAATCTATAGCTGACTCTGGGAAATTGAATCCGCAATAAGTCGCTTTCATTTCAATCTCAAATTTTTCATTTAGATATAGAATTCTATTTTGACTTTGTGATGCTACATATCTATAATAAATAATATAGCCATTTCCGTATTCGAAAACCATGAGAACATTTCTTGTAGGCTGGTTGAATACGCTTCCATACGATCTTCTTTTAAAATAAACAATGTCAGATTTGAAAAGGTCATAAAGTTCGTTTTTCAATTCGAGCTTCAGATTTTTTTTATTAAATGAAGTTCCAATTTTACTCCTGTCAAATTTTGTAGTCGCAGTATCGTCTTGCGATCTAAGTGACTCTGCCAAAATGAAAATCATTACAAGAAAAGCGATAAAACACTTGGTTATGCTAGTAATCATGTCCAGATCTTTGTCGTGGTGGATTCAACCTTCAATTACAATTTTTAAACAATAAAATTCGAGTATTAGAAAATTGTAAACTTCTTTCATTTTCATTTACTTCAAATTGATTTACTTGACCATCAAGCCAATTCTAAAATCAAATATTCTCGATTGTTCTTCCGCAACTCTGCAATTTCTCAAAAAGATCAATTGGTGATTCGGCAATTTGAAAACCACAATAGGTTTGCTTCAATTTGATTCGGTAGGATTTGTCTACAACGATAACTATATTCTGTACATAGCGCCCCAAATATTTGTAATAAATCACGTAATCTTGATTATACTCAAAAATCAATCTGATATTTCGTGTAGGTCGATTAAATGGATTCCCATAATTCTTCCTCTTAAAATACGCCACTTCAAAATGAAATGTTGTGTCAAGAAATGTTTTCAAACCATGCGGAATATTCCTCTTATTGAATATATCGCCAATACTGTCTGTGTTAAAAGACTCATGTGATCCATTTTCTTGCGACAATGTAGACATCGGCAATAAAGCCAGGGCAATTAGAATAAATACTTTTGTTGTCATTTCGCATCTGTTTTTCGTGTCCATTCCTTAAGAAAATCAGCAATTTTAGATTCATATCTTAGGATTACCCGCTTCTCCTCAAGATTTGACCACCTGGCAGTATGAAACAATGACCTAATTGCCACTTGGATAGGTCTTCTCACATTTCGTAATCTATGCACTGCTTCGTGATAGAAGCCTATCGCTGCAGATTGTGTTCCAACCATTTTTCCGTCTCTCATAATCTCAAGATAATCGCATGGATCGTAATAAAGGCCGTGAACTCTGTCGTTTTCAGGATACATTTTCGATTTGGTTGATTTAAATTTATAGCCGGAGCCTTGATTGTAACGATAAACATTCGTTTCAAACCTGGATCTGGCAAGTTTGTGTAATACATTCTTAAAAGCTGCATCAGCAGGGCGCAAGTATCTTAGAGTTTCAACGACCTCTTTTACAAATGGATCATTCAAAGAAGATGCAATCGCTTCATTGAGTGATTCTTCGCTCAACGAATTGATTCTGACTGTCTGATCATTTCCATAATGCACAACAAAACCGCCTTTGTCCTTAGTTCCCAGTTTATCTTTAATATTCGAGTAAATTGACTTGATTCCATCAGATAAATTCTGTAATGAATTGACTAAGGATTCACCGATAGAGCCAACACTCGAAGATAAAACACTACCCCCACCATAAAAAGAAGAAATCCCACTACTCGATCCCCCCATCAAACTATTCGCGGCACTAAAACTCCCACCTTGTACTGCACTACTTCCCTTACCAGCAAGACTCACAGTGCTCGCCATCAATGAACCCGTTTGCAAACAACCGCTTATTATGTTTTTTACGTTACCACCAAGCGCAGCGAGGTTGTTAAAACCACCAGCGATGGTAAAAGTAGATATCGCCAAAATCGCGACATTGCCAATAATACTACCAACCTCCGTTTCCAAAAAATCCTGCAACAACGGTATTCCACTTCTTCCATCCGGGTCAACAAAATTCGCCGGGTCATCACACATGGCAAGATAAGGTGAATGGAATTGTTCGAGCGGATCCGGTGCATGCCAACGACCAAGAACAGGATCATAAAAACGTGCTTCAAAGAAATTCATGTCTAAGCCGCCGTCTTCGCCCCATTCTCTGAAATTAAACTCAGTTGTCATTGCAGTTTCTTTGTATGCACTTTCCACTTCTCCCCAAGGCAGACCATACGGATAATAATCATATTGTGCTTTCAATACTCCTTGTTTGTATCGTATGGTAAAGTTGTCAAACGTCACCGATTGATCGGAGTAATTCGTCAAATAAGTATAGAAATATCCATCGGTTGGCATTGTCAGAGGCACGGTTTGCATGAAGTCGATGTTGGTGGAAGATTCAACAGCGATAGATCCGCAAAAAGCTGTGTTGATGTTCATCTCTTCGTCGAAGAATAAGTAGATCATATAGCCGTTTGAGATAGTGAGATCTTGTGTATCGAATTCATCTTCCAAAAAGGCGTAGAGATCTGTTGCAGGAATAGAAGTGGCGTTCGAAAAAATTTGTATCCCTGCTTCGCCTGGAG
>JANOVT010000014.1:0-8149 GCA_031417525.1 Flavobacteriales bacterium
TTCGCGCCGAGATTCGCCGAGGAGCCGAGATTCGGAGAGAACTGATTCGTAGTCACAAATTCATTCCATACTTTGGAGCTTATTCCTGAGAGTATTGTTTCTTTTTAATAAAATAATATGGCTCTTGAATTCGATTGGGAAATCAACGCAATCGTCCTGAAACCCGTAAATTCGCACCTCCAAAAAATCAAGACTCAGTTACTTATGAAAGTTTTTGTTACCGGCGGCGCGGGTTTTATCGGCTCGCATCTTACGGAAAGGCTCGTCAACGAAGGCCACACGGTGCACATTTTTGATAATCTGCACAGAAATGCCATCAAATATTCCGACATTCTCGAACACCCTTCTGTCACCTTTACGCAAGGGGATATTCTGGATAAAGAAAGTCTGAAAGCCGCCATGAGCGGACATGAAATGGTGTTTCACATGGCTGCAATTGCAGGGGTGAGCAATTACTACAATTTCCCGGCAAAAACACTCAAAGTAAACCTGATCGGAACCTACAATGTGTTGGAATGTATGGTGGAGCTGGGCATCCGTCGCATTTTCGACATGAGTACCAGCGAAACATTTGGAACTGACGCCGTCGAAGTGGATGAAGAATCCTATCAGCGCATCGGCCCGCCACAAGACAAACGCTGGTGTTATGCCGGAAGTAAAATCGGCGGTGAACAATTGATTTTCCGTTATTCCGAAGAATACAACTGGGACGCGACTGTTATTCGTCCTTTCAATATTTACGGTCCGCGTCAGATTGGCGAGGGAGCCATTGCAAATTTTTGCAAGAATGTACTCGATGGCAAAGACCTCTTGATCGAAGGCAGTGGTATGGCTCTTCGTTCATGGTGTTATATCACAGACTTCATCGAAGCATTGATGGTCATTTTTAATAATCAGCACAAAGGGCCGGAGTGTTTTAACGTTGGTAATCCATGGGCGATTGCTTCGACCGTAAGTCTCGGTGAGGAAGTGATCCGTGCTTCTAAAAGCATTGAGAATCTGACGCCAAATTCCAAAATCAATTTTGTGCCGATGGATTTCACGGAGATTCGTGTACGTTATCCGAAGGTGAACAAATTGCGCGATATGTACGGCTGGCAGCCGAAAGTAAATCTTGCGGATGGCGTGTTGAATACGTTAAACTGGTTCAATTCTACCTATGAAAAAAATTAGTGTTGTTGGTTTCGGCAAAATCGGACAAGCGGTTGTCGCCAACATTCTGAAATACGACATCCAGGTAACGGCTGTCGACATCAATCCGGAACTTAAAAATGTTTTTGCTTCCGGCAAATACGAAACGAATGAACCCGATCTCGCTGAGGTATTGACTTCTTCGTTTGCATCAGGCAAACTTCAGATCAGCAGTCAGTTTGCAGATATCAAAGGAAGCGATGCTGTAATCGTTGCGATTCCATTGCTCGTTGACAAACAAAAAAATATTCTCGACGAACCATTTTTAGATTGTTTCAAAAAGCTTGCGCCACATTTTGAGAAAAATGTATTGATCGTGATTGAAACGTCTATACCTGTTGGATATGGAAGAGGAACGGTTGTTCCCGCCATCGAATCTCAGGGAAAAAAACACGGCGTCGATTTTTTACTTGTGCATAGTCCCGAAAGAATTAAGAGCGGAACAATGCTGGAGCAATTACTTCGCACACCCAAAGTAATTGGTGGTGTTTCGCAAGAAGCAACTGACAAAGCTTACGAAATTTATCAGTGGTTTTTCGATAAAAGTTTGTTGCATCTCGTTGGAAGCATCGAGGCAGCAGAGCTTGTAAAATTGGCCGGTATGGCTTATCGCGACGTTAACATTGCTCTTTCAAATCAGTTGGCTCAATTCGCCAATGCGATCGATGTGAACTTCGCAGATCTTATTCCGATGATTAATACAGATGGTGAAGCACATCTGCTTCAACCGGGTATCGGAGTCGGCGGACATTGCACGCCGGTATATCCTTATTTCCTGATCAATAATTTCAAGAATGCCGGATTGGATTTTAAACTGGCATCAGCAAGTCGTGTGATCAACGACCACATGGCGGAACATGCTGTGTCACTTATCCAAAAAGAAGTCAGCAAAAAGAGCGCATTGATTTTGGGCTTAAGTTTTCGCCCTAACATCAAAGAAGATACTTTCAGCACAACTTATCTGTTGAACGATGCTTTGACTCAGGCAGGTTATGAAGTGAAAGTGCACGACACCGAATTTTCTTCTACAGAACTCGAGCGCAAAGGATTTAAAGCAGCAGATGATCTTTACTCAACGAACGCAGAAGCAGTTTTTTTAGTGACAATGCATAAACAATATTCATCCATCGACTTTGCAAAACTTGCTGCGAATGGAGTAAAAGTGATTGTCGACGGAAGAAACAACCTCGACAAAAACAAAGTCGAAACCGCAGGCATCAAATACATCGGCATCGGAAGATAAATCATCTCACCTCTCACCTCTCACCTCTCACTTCTCACTTCTCACGTCTCACCTCTGCACCAATGATCCCAATCGCCAAACCATATCTCACCACCGAAGACGCACAGGCAGCGTATGACACCATCATGACTGGCTGGATTACACAAGGTCCGCGTGTGCAGGAATTCGAAGAAAAGTTTGCCGCTTACACCGGAGCAAAGTATGCCGTGGCTGTGAGTAATTGCACCACCGCACTTCACCTCGCGATGATCGTGAGTGGTATTGGTCAGGATGATGAAGTGATTTGTCCGAGCATGAGTTATATCGCTACCGCGAATAGCATTATGTACGTGGGAGCGAAACCGGTTTTTGCGGAAGTGCATCCCGAGACTTACAACATGGATGTACGTGATGCTGAAAAAAAAATCACTCCGAAAACAAAAGCGATCTTATTGGTGCATCAGATTGGCATGCCCGCTGACATCGACGCTTTTCGCGCACTATGTGATAAACATGGATTGCAGTTGATCGAAGATGCGGCCTGTGCCATCGGAAGTTCTTACAAGGGAAAAAAAATCGGAACACATTCTGAATTGGTTTGTTTTTCTTTTCATCCGAGAAAGGTGATCAGCACGGGCGACGGTGGAATGATCACCACCAACAATCTGGCGTTTTACAACAGGATGAAATTATTGCGACAGCACGGCATGAGTGTAAATGCCGGTGAAAGACATGGCAGCAGCAAAATCATTTTCGAAGATCACCTCGAAGTGGCGTACAATTATCGCCTCACGGATATTCAGGCGGCAGTGGGCATTCAGCAATTGGCCAAACTCGATTGGATCATTGAAGAACGAAGAAAAATTGCTGATCAATACCTCAAAGCATTTGCTGACATTTCTTACATCCGATTACCAAAAGAAGAAGAAGGTTATTTCACCAACTGGCAATCGTTTAGTATTTATCTGAGAACAGATAGTCCCATCAAACGCAACGACCTCATGCAGAAACTTTTGGATGCAGGCGTGTCGACACGAAGAGGTGTTATGACCTCACATCGTGAGACGGCATACAAAAATTCACCTTCTTACATGTCATTACCTGCGTCTGAGGATGCGTGTGACAACAGCATCATTATTCCTCTTTATGTTCCGATGTCTGATGAAGATGTGAAAGTGGTTATCGACGCATTCAGGAAGTGTTTTGACCTTTAATGCGAGCCGTCGATTGTGATCTGTGTTATTTACGTATTGGGTTAAATTTGTCATTCTCATACACCCAAGATGCAAATAGTCCTTTTCGAAGATAGAACCTGGAGCAAATTCCTGCCATTGGTTTATACAAAACCAGTCGGCGATCTGCGAATCGGGATTCTCAAAATAGCAGAGAAGTATCAAAAGATTTTTAATGCAGAAGTGCACCACGAAACGCGTGTTCATTTGCATGGGTTATTTCCGCCGGCATCAGTAAAAGCAGACCTGCACATCAACGCTAGATTAATGCCTGATCGTGCAATCGTTGATGCCATCTCGGCGCTGGGTGGCAATCAATCGCTCATGCGCGACGGAGTATTGCTTGCGGAACATCGTGATACGAACTACAATGACACCACAACGGAAGTTCAATACGAAGGCAAGCCCAATCTCCTCAATCAGATAACTGATCTTTATACACTCAATGGCGAAGCCCTCAAATTTGATTTTGATCTTCTGACCAAAAGCAAACGCAGCATCGACATTCACGCAACGAATACGCTCATCGGGAATTCTGATTTGCTGTATATCGCACCGGGAGCGAAGGCTTACGCTTCCACCTTTAATACGACTGATGGTCCGATCTATATCGACTCCGATGCAGAAGTGATGGAAGGAAGTCATATCCGCGGGCCATTTTACCTCGGAGAACATTCTCAGTTGAAGATGGGAACCAAAATTTATGGTGCGACAACCATTGGCCCTCATTGCAAAGTGGGAGGGGAGGTTTCGAACTCCATCATTCAGGGTTTTTCCAACAAGGCACATGATGGCTTTATTGGCAATACATTGATCGGCGAATGGTGCAATCTCGGAGCTGACACCAATACATCGAATTTAAAGAACAACTATTCGAAAGTTCGCATCTGGAGCTATCGCGACAATCAATATGCTGACACCGGCCTGACATTTTGCGGGCTGATCATGGGTGACCATAGCAAATGTGGCATCAACACGATGTTTAATACCGGAACCGTAGTGGGGATTTGCAGCAACATTTATGGCGGCGGCTTTCCATCCAAACACATTCCCTCTTTTATGTGGGGCGGAAGTGATGGTGCGGTGGAATACGAGTGGACAAAGGCGCTGGACACCATCACCCGCGTGATGCAGCGAAGAAGCATCGAACTTTCAGTGGAAATGATCGAAATGCTCAAATATGTTTTCGAGTCAACAGCGGTGCAGCGGCATAGTCCGACACAAAGTCAGGAATAATCCTGTGGCATCATGATTGGCTTTTGCGCCGCGTAAAATTGGATTATTAAAAACATTCAGATTCATGAATCAAGAAGATTATATCAACCTCCACCTCAGCGATCAGGACGTTCCGGATCATGAGTTCATTCCGCTGATTTCAGCGGAAGACGAGGAGCAGATGGATAAAGAACATACTCCCGAAGTTCTCCCAATATTGCCGTTGCGAAACACCGTGCTATTTCCGGGTGTCGTTATCCCGATTACTGTTGGTAGAGATAAAAGCATCAAACTGGTGCAGGAAGCCAACAAAGGCAACAAGACCATAGGTGTTGTAGCACAGACCAATGCCGACATCGATGAGCCTCAGTTCAGCGATTTGCATCGCATCGGTACACAGGCGACTATCATGCGCATGTTGAAAATGCCGGATGGTACGACGACAGTTATTTTGCAAGGAAAGAAAAGATTTGAGATCAAAGGACTCGTTTCTTCCGATCCTTATTTCACCGCACAGGTGGTTGATTTTCCGGAAACCAATCGCAATGCGAAGAGCAAAGAGCAACAGGCATTGTACGAATCTCTCAAAGAGATTTCATTAAAAATCATTCAGCTCACTCCTGAAATTCCTAGTGAAGCTTCGATGGCCATTAAGAACATCAATGGACTCAGTTTTCTGACGAATTTTATTTCCTCCAATATGAAAGTGCCGACTTCTGAAAAGCAGTCGTTGCTTGAGATGGCGGATTTGGCGGAAAGAGCCAGCAAAGCCTTGGAACATCTGAACAAAGAGCTTCAGATGTTGGAGATGAAAAATGAGATTCAGAAAAAAGTCCACACGGATATTTCTAAACAGCAACGAGAGTATTTTCTGCAGCAGCAGATGAAGCAGATACAGGATGAGTTGGGTGCAAATCCGATGAAGGAAGAAATTGAAGAGAAGAAAAAGCGTGCGCTTACCAAACAATGGCCGGAGCATGTAGCCAAAGCATTCGTCAAAGAAATTTCGAAACTGGAACGCATGAATCCGCAGGCGGGTGAATACAGCGTGCAGGCGAATTATGTCGACACCTTACTCGATTTACCGTGGGAAGAAAAAAGCGATGATAATTTTGATCTGAAACATGCGAAAGCAGTTTTGGATCGTGATCACTTCGGATTGGAAAAAGTAAAAGAACGAATCATCGAACATCTCGCAGTCTTGAAAATCAAAGGCGATATGAAAGCGCCGATTCTTTGTTTGTATGGTCCTCCGGGTGTTGGAAAAACTTCTCTGGGAAAATCAATTGCCGAGGCATTGGGAAGGAAATATGTGCGGATGGCATTAGGTGGATTGCATGATGAAGCGGAAATACGCGGTCACCGTAAAACCTATATCGGCGCGATGCCCGGTCGAATTCTTCAATCATTGAAAAAAGCAGGAACATCCAATCCGCTTTTTGTACTCGATGAAATTGATAAAGTAGGTCAGGGTGTTCATGGCGATCCATCCAGCGCATTGTTGGAAGTATTGGATCCGGAACAGAACCACGCGTTTTACGATAACTACGTCGAGCTCGATTATGACCTTTCCAAAGTCATGTTCATTGCAACCAGCAATTCATTGGGCACGATTCAGCCTGCACTGCGCGATCGACTAGAGATCATCGAAGTCACCGGTTATACGGTAGAGGAAAAAATGGAGATTGCCAAGCGTCACCTCGTTCCGAAACAATTGCGTGAGAATGGAATCAAAGAAACTCAGATTCGTTTCAGCGATGACATCATCACCAAATTGGTAGAAGAATACACGAATGAAAGTGGTGTTCGATCGCTTGAGAAACGCATCGGTAAACTTGTTCGCAACCGTGCAAAACAAATCGCCCTCGAAGAAAAATTCAAGGTGGATGTCAATGCGGAAGAAGTGTTGAAAGTACTGGGACCATCGTATGAAAAAGATAAATACGCGGATAATGATACGGCAGGTGTAGTTACAGGACTTGCCTGGACACCAACGGGAGGTGATATTTTGTTTATCGAAACATCATTGACGAAAGGAACCGGCAAACTCACGCTCACCGGAAATCTTGGTGATGTGATGAAAGAAAGCGCTGTGATTGCATTGGAGTATTTGAAAGCACATTGCAATATGCTCGACATCGAGCAAGAGACATTTGACAAGTGGAATGTGCACATTCACGTTCCTCAAGGTGCTGTTCCAAAAGACGGACCTTCAGCCGGTATCACTTTGTTGACAGCTCTGGCTTCGGCATTCACGCAACGCAAGGTGAAAAAATTCCTGGCCATGACGGGCGAGATTACGCTTCGCGGAAAAGTATTGCCAGTAGGAGGAATCAAAGAAAAAATTCTGGCCGCAAAACGTGCGGGAATAAAAGAAATCATCCTTTCGGAAAGAAACCGGAAAGACATTGAAGAAATCAACGAACGTTACCTCAAAGGATTGAAGTTTCACTATGTGACAGAGATGTATGAAGTGGTGGAGAAGGCGTTGCTGAAAGAGAAAGTGGTGAATGCATTGAGAGTAGCATAATTTTTTCGAAGAAATATTGAAAAGCACCGGCTATGAGTCGGTGTTTTTTTTTGTTCAGATTACAATGGATTTCAGCAGCAAGCTGCATATTCGACGCAGAGTTCGCTTCAGGAGCAGAGTTACGCAAAGGCTAAAATGGACTGATGAACTCATTTGACAATTGACTCCGCGCATCTTTGCCCCTACAGCGAACTCTGCGTCGAATCAAGAGCGAAGCGATCTATTTTTCGATGAAGTATTTTCGGTATGAAGGTCTTTATTCGAATTTCACTCTCCTCATTTTCGTTCTCTTTCTCATTCTGTAACTCTCTGCGAATCTTTGCTCCTAAAGCGAACTCTGCGTCGAATAGTGAGCGAAGCGAACCCAAAAATCCTGAATACCAGATTCTCATTCTGTAACTCTCAGCGGAACTCTGCTCCTTCACCGAACTCTGCGTCGAATCGTGAGCGAAGCGAACCGACAACCACAGAATTCCTATTTTGTATTCCTCCCACCGAAATATTCCCCCGATCTTTGCGTTACTTCGCGGCTCTTAATCAAGATTTGTTTTGAAGAAAGGAATATTACTACTCGCCCTCATTGCATTTGTCTCCCATTCGCTGGTCGCTCAGATCGGTGGCCTGAACTCTTTCAATTCGCTCAATATTCCCGGAAGTGCGCGCATTGCAGCCATGGGTGGAAGTTATTTTGCCATCAAAGACGGCGACATACACCTGGCACAATACAATCCTTCGCTCCTCGACAGTAATATGAGCAAT
>JANOVT010000015.1:0-4537 GCA_031417525.1 Flavobacteriales bacterium
ACTTTTTATTCATAGTATTTCAAATGGCCCAAGATCAACAGGGACAAAGCTTACAGAACAACTCAGCCTACTTTTTGTCTATTAGCCCCGCATTTCTATTTAGTTTTACAATCCAATTCACTCTGCTCATGAAACTTTTGACCTTCCTGCTTTTAGCAACTTGTGCGATTTCACAAACTGCATTCAGCCAGACTATCTTCCAGAAATCGATTGGAAAGACCGGCAATGACTACCCTCTTCGTGCCATCAAAACAGATAATGGTTTTGTGATCTCCGGAACCAGTGGGAGTGATTTCTTCCTTTTAAACATTGATGATAATGGAGATACTCTTTGGGCCAGAACTTATAGCGCCTCCGGAATTCTTACGGGCTCTTGGGTACATCAAATGGCAGACAATGGCTTTGTGATCGTTGGAGATGGTGGTGTTGCACAAGGAGCAGGTGCTGATGATGTGGTGGTCATTCGCACTGATTCAAATGGAAATGCACTATGGGCGAAAGCTTATGGCACGCCTAACACAGATTATGGCACTGCGATCGCGGTAGCAGAAGATGGGATTTATTTTGGAGGAGCAAACAACATTTCCACCAACGCCAATGATGCCTTGATCGTAAAAACGGACTTGCAAGGTGACACTTTATGGACACGCACTTTTGGTGGTGCAGCAGATGAAAATATAAATGCAATTGAAGTCACGCCGGACGGTGGCTGCATCGTTGTATGCACAACTACGAGTTTTAGCGGAACATCAAATGCACTGATGGTGGTCAAATGGAGTGCTGCTGGTGAGATCGAATGGTCGGGCATTTATTCCAATGGTGGAAACAGTTATGGATTCGGAATTACAAGCACAGGTGACAATGGCGGATATCTGATCACGGGTGTTACAGACGGCGAAGGAGAAGGTAGTTGGGATGCACTGCTTATCATGGTCAACGAAGACATGAGTGTGGCCTGGTCAAAAACATATGGCGGATCAGGTTTTGATAGTGGCGTCTCATCAGTGTTGTTGAATTCAGGAGCCATAGTCACGCTTGGTCAAACTTATAGTTTCGGAGTGGAAAGTGATTTGTTTCTGGTGCAAACTGATCATTCAGGAGTCATTGACTGGTCCATGATATATGGAGGTGATGGATACGAATTCGGAGAAACGGTAATTGCACTGCCTGACGGATTTTTTATAACCGGCGGGGAAGAAAGTTTTGGAGTGGACCGGGCCGTTTACATGATCAAAACGGATTCGAACGGACATAGCAACTGCCAGGAGCAGACATGTCTGCCGATCTCCCATGACGCCAACATGGTGATGACAGAAATTGATCCGGTGATCCACCGTGGGTTGAATTTCGCAACCACAAGCGTAGTTTCACATCGTGGCGCCGACGTCTATGAATTCTGTGAAGCCCTTGAAGTTGATGACAAAAAACAGGTTGATCTTGAAATCTATCCTAATCCATTCAGCGAATCCATTACACTGAAAGGCACATCTGCCGGCGACAAACTCGTGTTCTATGACATAGCCGGTAAACAAGTGCTGGAAAGCACAACTAAACATTCTGTATCAACGATAGACACTTCGATGTTTCCACGAGGAGTTTATGTGGTAAGCCTGGTAGAGAAAAATGAAGTGAAGAATTGGAAAGTGGTGAAGGAGTGAAATGCAGAAGCGAGAGGTGAGAAGTGAGAGGTGAGTTTCGCGAAATAAAAAGTGGTTTGGTCATTCCACTAACAGCGCAAACACTTCAAATGCTGAAGACAACTTTCACGCTCAGATTTCTGCCCATATTATAAACGCCAATTCTGCCGGACATCGGATTTTCGGGTGCGTACTTTAATCTACTTAAATGATTTTGATATGCTACGTCAGCCAAATTTTCCGCACTGATGTAAATGCTCATGAAATCGTTTCGATTAAAAGCCTTCAAAGTAGAACCAATGCCTGCACTTAATAAGGTGTATGATGATGTAACTGTTTCGGTATTGTATGCGCTAAAAAATTTTTCCTGTTCGAAATTGTATTCAACACCAAATTTGATATACGCATTGACCAGACTTTTCCCTGCTTTCTTGAAATATGCTTTTAACTCAAACCTGTATTTTGGCGCAGGTATAAAAGGCAGATACTTTGTACTGTCTGGTTGGTTGCGCTGCATAGCATTGACGAAAGAAAATGAATTTTCCATTTGAAGCCAATCCAGGCGACGCATGTGGACATTCAAATAAATTTCGCCACCGGATAATATGGCATTCCCTTGTGCAAATTTGAAAGCAGGCGCGGGATCACCCAACTCAGGGATAGAGTCGCCACCAAATGCACTCGTGAGCTTTTCTGAAAAAATATAGTCTGAGATGAAGTTGATAAATGGGGTGAACTCGAAAGTGATGCGATCGGAATTCAGGAAATAAGCAAGGTCAATCTGATGATTGATCTCTGGTTTCAAATCAGGAGATCCATACTCATATCTGAACGAACCTTCATGACGACCATTGGAAGTTATTTCAGAAATATTTGGCGCTCTGAAACCCCTTGAAGCATTGAACTTAATGGTAGATTTATAGGTGATCTGGTAAGTCAATCCAATGCTTCCGGAATAATTGTGATAGCTCCCGTTGAATGCGTTGAATTTTATTGTTGTTGAACTGTACGTCTCACTTACAGGAACTTCCAGACTATCCAGAATTAATTCTTTCGTCTTGATTTTCCTTTCGTCAAAACGCAGTCCACCTGCAACTGTGAGTTTGCCAATTGTTTTTTGCGAAAGCGCAAAAAAACCCAAATCTAACAGATTGTATTCAGGTATAAGAAACTCCAATCCTTTATTCTGATTGTTTTGTTTCATCCCTCCCACTCCGAACGTTGTCTCCCATCCTTTCATTGCAGTCAGGTTGTATCTGGCGTGATAGTTAAAGGTATTCATATCAAAAAACAAAGCCTTGTCATTCGGGTTCAAGACATCACCAAATTCCTTTCGATTGTTATTCTGATATCCTAAGTCCAGGTTGATGCTTCCACCTTTCAAGATGAAATAGTTATTTGTAAATACTCTTAGGTGATTTACTTCCTGGTGAGGAAATCCTATTTTATACCCTCTCAAATCCTCTTCAGATGCAGATGATTCGTTGATGGCACCATTGCCATCCCGAGCCGCTACGATGAATTGGCCAAGGCTATCTCGCTCACCTTCTACCATATTCAATATCGTGTTGAAACTGCTTGCATTGATTTGCGAATACCCCCAATTCTTATGGATTCCAATCAAAAGGTTCGCATCATATTCTCTGAATCCGGAATTGTAAACTTTTCCGTCCAGACTGTTCTGATAGTTTCCGGCAAATTTGTTACTCAATCTGCCCAGCCATTGAATACCGCCTTTGTTACCGGCATTCGAAATCGAAGTTCCGATGAATTGATTGTTGCTTTGGTAGTTAGAAATAATGCGAGTTTTAATTTGTCCAATAGGTGGAGCTTTAGGCGAAATGAAATTCAATACTCCCGCGATTCCGTCTGAGCCATACATGAGGCTTCCCGGCCCTTTGACAATTTCAATTCTATCAATAGAATACTCGTCAATTTCAATTCCGTGTTCGTCACCCCATTGCTGTCCCTCCTGCCGGATGCCATTGTAAAGAGATATCACCCTGTTGTAACCCAATCCCCGAATGACAGGCTTGGAAATACCTGCACCAGTTGTGATTTGGTTCACGCCGGGCACATTTTTTAAAGCATCAATCAAGTTCGTCGAGCTATTCTGGTTAAGCTGGTCTGCATCAATGGTCGTTATAATGACTGGACTTAATTTTAATTCGGTGGAGCGACTGGTGGCTGTTACTACAACTTCTTTTAACTCGGAAACCGAAGGAGTAACTAAAAAATTTAGAATAGTATCAGTGTCGATCTGGATACGTTCAACCCTTTTTTGATACCCAAAAATATCTATTTCAAAAAGGTAAGTACCCGTTTTGATATTTTCAAAGTTATAATTTCCTTCATGATCTGAAATCGTACCGGTTTTTAAGTCCGTGATGTATAAGGCCACTCCTGAGAGAGTTTCACCGGTATTCTCATCATTAATTTTACCGCTGATTTGATGCTGCGCAAAATTTTCCTGTGCAGCGAACAGGATAACTGCGAGTGTATAGAGGATTTTTATTGTCATCCGATTTGCGAAAGAAATGAAGCGTAATGATGTGATAAACCATCTCAACAACTCATCGAACCTTTCTTTGAGCTGCTTGCGAGAAGTGGCTTAATGCAACTGAGGTGCAAAAATAACGTGTATATTCGCAATCGCAACGATGTTGCAATAAATTCTTTTTCAAGTTGAAAACAACCAGAAATACAACAGCCAAAACAGAAATCCAAAAATTGATTGGAAATTCTTCTGTTGCTTTATCGCATGCAGAAATTCAAACCAATCTCAATGGACTTTGTGATCGCGTAACCATCTATCGTGTTCTGGATCGACTGGTAGAAGAAGGTTTAATACATAAAGTGGTCAATATGGATGGCGTAATAAATTATGCCAGATGTCATGA
>JANOVT010000016.1:0-3495 GCA_031417525.1 Flavobacteriales bacterium
TGATCTTCCGATCGCTTCGCGCCGCCACTTTTTCCCTTGCGCACGCGTAATTGTCATGGTGAGCTTGTCGAACCATTTTGTGAACTTAAAACCAATCTCAGCGAAACAACGAATATCCTTTACATGGTGAGCTTGTCGAACCATTCTCGAGTTTTCACAACAACTTATAGAACAGATTTCAGCAAAAAAGGACTAACCACGCACCACTTGCGTTCCAGCTGGCATCATCTCTTCTTCCTTTTCTATGGGCATCAAAATTTTCCATCTGATCAAACCATACCGATGCAAGAGATACTTGAAAGAAACGCGCAATACTCCAAAACCATATTTCACACTTCGTGAAAAATTGATTGATGAGGCCTCCTCGAAATATTTTGTAGGACAAGACACTTCAGCAATATCAAATTTATTGGCGTATACCTGCGCAACAATTTCATTGTCAAAAATGAAATCATCAGAGTTACTTTGGTAGGAAATGGTTTGTAATACTTGTCGCGAATAAGCGCGATAACCCGTGTGGTATTCCGACAATTTCTGACCCATTAATATATTCTGTGTAAAAGTCAATAGTCGATTCGCAATGTATTTATACCGCGGCATTCCCCCTTTAATGGCACCGGTGCCCAAAATTCTGGAAGCAAAGACAGCATCATACAAACCTGTTGCGATGATGGCCGCCATCGACGGAATCAACTTCGGTGAATATTGGTAATCCGGATGAAGCATGATGATGATATCACCACCAAGTTCCAGCGCTTTGTCATAACATGTTTTTTGATTGCCGCCATATCCCTTATTCACATCATGACGGATGATATTTGAAATACCAAGACTCTTCGCAACTTGAATGGTATTATCTGTGCTTCCGTCATCAACAAGTACAAGCTCATCTACTATATTAAAATCCACTTCCCGAAATGTCTGGCATAACGTTTTGGCCGCATTGTAAGCGGGCATCACCACAATTACTTTGTGCGATCCAAACATGTCAGGTATGTAATGTTTTAAATTGCATTCTACTTTCCAGGTAATGATGCCGAACTCATTTTTAGTTCACCTTGTGCATCCACAAATCCCAATTCCATGGCTGTGTCATTGCACTTTTCTGCCATAGGCCGGTCGTTCATTCGTAAATAACAAATCGAAAGCGCATGGTATACTTGCGCATTGCGAGGATCATTGAATAAGACGTCATTAAAATCTTTCACTGCCTGTTCATACCTCTCTCCATTCATGTTTGCATAACCTCTATAATAAAGCAAATTTGGTTTGTTATCCATTGCTATGAGTCTGTCGTAATCCGCAATTGCCTCCTTCCATCTTTTGGTTTGAAGTTCCGCAAATGCACGCTTTTCAATGTTGGATAGATCATCCGGCTGGAGCGTCAATGAGCGATGTAAATCACTTAAAGCCAATTCGTATTTATTCAAGTATATATAGCATGTAGCACGGTTGGCATAAATTCCGGCATTGCTGCTATCGAGTGATAACGATGTTGTGAGAAATTCCGCCGATTTGGTAAAATGATCTGTGGCCCTTTTTAAATCACTTGTCTGCATCGCTTGTCGCCCTAGCTGTCCATAGACGCTTCCCAGGTTGTTATACACAAAATGGTCTTTGGTTTTCATCGCAAGAAGTATATTAAAATCCGCCAGCGCATTTTGAAAATCTCCCTTTTCATCCGCATAATATTTACCACGGGCAATAAACGCTGACTCTACTTTCCAGGGCGGAAATGGATATTGACGGATCACATCAGACCAAAGTGTTTCTGTATTCTTCCAAACTTTATTGCGTTGATGAGTGAGATATCCAAGTGGGATAGCAACAAGCACAACCATTGCAAATCCGGCCATTCTTGCGAAACCAAAACGCTCAACAGCATTTTCCAGATATGCTCCTAGCGTAAATAACAAACCGACATAAGGCAAGTAGGAATAGCGATCGGCCATGATCACCTGCCCTACAGAAATAAATTGCAGTACTAAAACAATCGTAATGAAATAGAATCCAAATCCAAAAGCCAGGTGTTTGAGTTTTTCTCTTTTATAGAAAAATGGAACAATCCCCAGAATCAGAATAAGAAAACCAGTTATGGCAGAACCATAGAACTGCATAGGAAAAGCCATTTTTCCACCTTCCAATAATGGATATGGATAGAAAGATGAAAGATCCATGGGAAGGAAAAACTTCAAGGTATACTGAAAGAAACCATAAAATCCGATGCAGATTCGCTGGAAAAATGTAAAGGTTTCATAGCTGGCAATGGCGCCCTGTGCCTGAATTTTAGTGGCAAGCACGCCACAAGCAAACGAGAGAATGAAAAATGGAATCTTCTCCAATATGACACGCCAGGTGATTTTTCTACCTTTATAATAGTCGATCAACAACATCACCACCGGAAAAACAACGGCCATTGCTTTCGATAATAAAGACAATGTGAACAAAACGAATACAAATAGTATATATCTTGTTTTTGATGCCTCAACGTACTTCAGGTAGATGATTAATCCGGCAATGAAGAAGAAGGTATACATCAAATCTTTCCTTGCTGATACCCATGCCACATTTTCAACATGCATGGGATGCACTCCAAAAAACAATGAGACCAGAAACGCAGCTAACCATTTTCTGCCGGATAAACGGTAAGCGAAAAAGAAAACAAGTAGAGTATTCAATAAGTGAATGATCACATTAGTTCGATGATATTGAAAAGCATCTAGTTCTGCAACTTTGTAATCTGCCGCCAGAGATAACATCGTAAGTGGATGATAATTCATGGCTACAGGTTCACTAAAAGAGAACATCCGGATGATGTTGTCGGTCGAAAGACTGGTGATCAACTTGTTTTCCGTGACATAAAGCGGATCGTCCCAGGTGGTGAATTCACCGGATAAAGAGTTATAAAACGATATCGAAGTGATCAGAACAATGACACCCAAACTGAACCAGCCCAGTATGGAGACACTTGTAGCTTTCGAACTTTTTGCTGTAATGGTGATCGGCTTTTTATGCGCGATCGCAGCGGTCTTTCGGCCTTTCATTATCGTTAGTTAAGAGGTTAGGCAACACAAATTGCCGGTTAAACACTCATCAATACAAAATGACTTAGCCTTGTCGAAAGAATTGACAACACCACAGTATCTGCTTTGGTAAGCAGAATCAACACAAGTAATAAGTAGTTTTTTGAGATCACTACCGATGTCGGCAGAACTCCGTCAAAAAAGCTAAGGTCTGGCTAATGTATTCTTTTTTCGAATATCCCAACATTCCAATGAAAATAATTTGTGGATGTGTTAAAAATGAATGCAGGGAATCGCCGGCTGCATTTGCCTTGAGATGAATCAGTCCATTACAATGAATAAGTGATTTGAATTCATGACTAAATACATCAAGAGCACCAGGAGATCCCTCGCATTCGCTTCAATTGACAAGTTGGTTCAAGACCGCATCTGAATTGAAAAATATCCGAGGTCATAAAAGAATGGTTCGACA
>JANOVT010000017.1:0-2567 GCA_031417525.1 Flavobacteriales bacterium
CTTCAAAATTGTTGCTATCCAATTTCTGTATCATCTCATTTACAACATGCAGTTAGTTTGCTATTCCAACTACTTCAAGGCACAAACAAAGGACACCAAGAAATTTCACACAAAGAATTCACAAAGTTCCCTGTCTCAAATCAGTTATAAATCTGCGAAAAGCATTGATCTAATTACGCTTAAAAAGGAAGGCCATTTATTGAATGTGATTGTTTTGCTGAACACTATCGACTGATTTCGATTTAGAAATGTTAAGATCCAAAATCTAAACTTCGTGTTCTTCGTGTGAAATTTCTTTGAGCCCTTTGTGGTTTCAAGCCCCTGGGCTCTAATTCAATATTCCGAAAGAACAAAATCTCAACCTCGACGAAATTCTATCAAGGTGATCTCAGGTGGCATACCAATTCTTCCTGGAAAAGCAAGGAAACCGAAACCACGATTGATATAAAGATGCTGATTATTTTCGGTATAAAGTCCACCCCATCTTTTATAACGCAACGACACCGGACTGAACTTGATTCCGAACTGCGGCAATTCAAGTCCCATTTGTGCACCGTGTGTATGGCCTGAAAGTGTCAAGTGAATGTTTCGTTTACCTATGACATGCTCTGACCAATGTGTTGGATCATGTGACAATAAAATCTTGAATTCCTCATCGGAAGAACCTTGCATGGTCTTATCGAGATCTCCGTATTGATGAAAACCTAGTCCCCAGTTTTCAGAACCTAATAATCTGATGGACTCATTGCCGCGTTCCAGTTTTACATTTTGATTTCGCAATAACTGAAATCCACTTTCAGCATGAATCTCAAAAAGTCGTTTCTGACTTTTAGCTTTTTCGTCCGGTTGATCACCCATTGCATAATCGCCATAGTCATGATTTCCCAGAATCGAATATTTGCCATACTTCGCTTTCAGTCCTTTCAATCGCTCAATCCAGGGTTCAGCTTCATCCGCAAAATTATTCACCATGTCACCTGTGAAGAATATATAATCCGGATTGAGAGAATTGATCATATCAAATCCGGCCTGAACATCATCAAATGCTTCGCGAAAACTTCCCAGGTGCATGTCAGAAATCTGCACGATGCGCATTCCATCAAATGACGCCGGCAGATCGGGGTAGGTGAGTGTTTCCGACAACACACGATAACCAAATTTCCCTTTTGTCATTCCATAAAGCATCGTTCCGGCCCACAATGCTGCAACACCAAGTCCTACCTGATTGAAAAATTGTACACGCGTCATGCTCTCATGAGCCTCTGCATCAGGTTTTTCAGTGAGACGCACGTACGCCCATTTTCCAAATCGGGTCACATCATTTAATAAATGAAAAGTGCTGAACAACAATTTTGTGGTAAAACAGATAAGAAAAAAACCAACAACAAAATTGAATGCCCCGTATGTTCGAACGACGTTTCCGTCGTGGCGTTGCGCCCATTTCGCCATGATGAGAACTATGGCGCCATAGGATATCAGCGTAGTCAACCAGAAAAAGTATGTCCAGATTTTCCGCCACATCGGATCGAGATTGACTGTGAGATTGCGCAAGCCCATGAAGGCATAGACTTCAATGAACGACAACACAATTAACATCACAATAAATTTCATCTTACTCGTGGAATTATGCCGTCAAATTTATGGTTCATTCAGGTTGAACATCGTTGAGAAGAATTGGCAGGCAAGTGAATTGTCGCAGGATGTCGGTGAATGGTGAATTTGTGATGGCGAGAAGGCTTAGCCTAGAAGTGAGAAGTGAGAAATGAGAAGTGAGAATGGGAGGTATCTCACTTCTCATCTCTCGCTGCTCACTTCTTTCTTACTGGTCTTCAACAATTTCACTCCGCTGTTCAAATACATCCAATGGCATTTGATGTAAATCACATGACCATTCATCCCAGATCAAGTTGGTTAGAAAGCAACTTTCCTATATTTGAGCCATTACAGTATGCAGTTTTTCGGTGCCATACGCAATATTCTGACTAGACTTCATAAGGAGTTGCCAACGTCGTTATACTATCACGACCTGGATCATGTGAAAGATGTTTATCGAATGACTCGTCACATCGGACGGGCAGAAGGTCTGAACGAATACCAGCTTAAATTGGCACTGACCGCGGCAGCATTGCACGATTCGGGATTCACGATGGGCAATGACATTCACGAAATCAGATCGTGTGAAATTGCCCGAAAAATTTTGCCTTCCTACGACTACACAACCGAAGAAATCAAAACGATCGAGGGAATGATCCTCGCTACTACGATTCCACATAATCCTGTAAATCTTTCAGAACAGGTTATCTGTGATGCTGATCTAGACTACCTGGGTAGAATTGACTTCACAGAGCGCGCTGAAAAATTATTTCAAGAATTAAAACTTCAAGGAATCGTGACAGAACGAAATGCATGGAATAATATTCAAGTCAAATTTCTTCGTCAGCACAAATACTTCACAACGACAGCTATCGAAGCACGTCAGTCTATGAAAACGCAACATCTGTTGGATATTCAGAAAGAGCTCGAGAATGGTGGGGAGAAGTGAGAGGCGAGAAGTGAGAAGTGAGAAG
>JANOVT010000018.1:0-6053 GCA_031417525.1 Flavobacteriales bacterium
CTTTCTTCCACCAAAATTCTCTGCGAATCTCGGCTCCTCGGCGAATCTCGGCGAGAAATGAGCCACCCAAGGAAGTTCGGGCACTTTCCCAGTTTAAATTCACCCAAAAAATATTTCTCTTTACTTCATGAATAAGATACGCTTTTCTGTCATCGGCGCAGGTCACATCGGTAAGCGCCATGCGGAAATGGTCATGCGTCATCCTCACGCAGAATTAGTAGCGATGTGCGATGTGCTCGATAAAAATAATTGTGGATTTTCCGAGCAAATCCCGTTTTTTTCTTCCGCAGAAGAAATGCTCGATAAAGGACCAGAATGCGATGTAGTTTGCGTTTGTTCACCGAATGGTTTGCACGCGCAACAATCTTTACTCGCATTGAGCCACCAAAAACATGTGGTCATTGAAAAACCGATGGCACTGACAAAGGCAGATTGCGAAAAAGTTATTTTCAGTGCACTGAATGCACATCGTCAAATTTTTTGTGTGATGCAAAACAGATATAGTCCACCCAGCATGTGGATCAAAGAACTTATCGGGAAAAAAATGCTTGGTGAAATTTATATGGTGAACATCAATTGCTATTGGAACAGAGATGAGCGTTACTATAAAAAAAGTAACTGGAAAGGATCGCTCGTAATGGATGGCGGAACTTTATTCACCCAGTTTTCGCACTTCATCGATATGATGTACTGGCTTTTTGGTGACATCAAAAATATCCATGCACGCTTCCGCGATTTTAATCATCACACGAACACCGACTTCGAAGATTCAGGCGTTGTCAATTTTGATTTTGAAAACGGTGGAATCGGAACGATCAATTTTTCTACTTCCATACAACACGTCAATTTTGAAAGCAGTCTGACGATCATCGGAGAAAAAGGAACAGTAAAACTCGGCGGACAATACATGAACGAAGTTCAATACTGCGACATAAAAGATTACACCATGTCTGTGTTGCCGGCATCCAATCCTGCGAATGACTACGGTGAATACAAAGGCTCGGCAGCGAATCACGGATACATCATCGAAAATGTGGTAGATACGTTGTTGGGTAGAACCAGCATCACAACCAATGCTATGGAAGGCTTGAAGGTGGTTGATATCATCGAGAGAATATATGCCGCAGCACCACGGACGATAAAAAATAATCATGGATAATAAGTGATCCAGTCAATTGTCGCATGTAAGGGCAGAAAATTTTCTGCCGCGACACTCATAAGTAAGGGTAGAGAATTTTGTACTTCGACCAAAGTAAGGGCAGAAAATTTTCTGCCCCGACAATAGTAGAGTGTCGCAAATACTGATAAATATTTGAAACGAATAACCTCAGCATTAAAAAGTGACTTCGTCAAAAACGTCATCACCTTAATGACCGGCTCAGCGCTTGGCCAAGGGCTCGCGCTATTGTTATCACCCATCATCACCCGACTATTTACGCCGGAAGATTTTTCTGCGTTTGAACAATATGCTTTTTTACTGAGTGTGTTTACGGTAGTCGTTACCGGTAAATACGAATTCGCCATCATGCATCCGCAGCACCGCGATGACGCGCGCCATCTTGCTGGTCTCGCTATGCGTATTGCATTGTATGTGTGTGGAGTGATGTTGATCGTTTTGCTTTTTACTTCCGGAATAATTGCGGAATACGTGCATCACGAGAGCTTAAAATATTTACTTTGGACATTGCCGTTTGTTTTGGTAGCGATCGCAGTATTCAATATTGTCAACTTCTGGTTTAGTCGGGAAAAAAATTACAAGATTGCGGCGAGGTCCAAGCTGCTGTACTCCGCAGCGGGTGAACCTGTAAAAGTTGCCGCAGGATGGTTGCAGACGGGAGCAGGCGGATTGATCGTCGGAACAGCCATCGGACATTTTGTTGCCGCGTGGTATTCCTGGAAAAAATTCAAGCTCCATGAACCGAAAACATTTTTTCATCTCTCGAAAGAAAAATTGAAAAGTCTTGGCCGCGAACATGGCGACTATCCTCGTTATGCGATATGGGGCGGAGTACTCAATAACCTCGCGCAATGGGCACACGTAGCAGTATTCACTTTTTTCTACGGAGAAAAAGCATTGATACCGATCGGACTCATCGCTTTGAGTCGACGCATCTTTTTTAATCCACTCGGTATACTTTCTTCCTCGTACGGACAAGTTTTTTACCAACGCATTTCTGAAATTGAATCTCCATTTGAACTTCGGGATTTTTATTTGAAAAATCTTTCTCGCTTTTTGATTTTTGCATCGGTGATGGTATTCATCGTGCAGATCCTTCCAGAAAATAGCATTGGATTTATTTTCGGAAACGCATGGACTGATGCGCTCATCTATCTGAAAATTCTCAGCTATTGGTACGCACTCAATTTTGTGATCGGAACGCTGTCATTTATTTTTTACCGGTTGCAATTGCAGTGGTACACCTTGCTCGTCGACATCTTTCATTTTCTGATTGTCATTGCAGCCTTCTGGTGGGCATGGGCTCACGGCATGGACGAACTTCAAGCTGTCAAAGCGATGGTATGGGCAAAAGTCTTCTATCTTTTTCTCAATGGATGTGCGGTGATTTATTTTCTGAACCGAAATTGCCGACGAAATAAAAATGCTGCCATTTGAAAGTTGAAAAAGTCATAACGTCCCGTATCGCTGAATTTCATTCACTGAAACCGGTCAATCTTTTTTCTTCAGAAGCTTGGTGCAATTGTTACGACGAAAGATTGCAGCGTTATTTTATTTTGGATGAAACCAACAAACCTGTTGGTGGATTCGTTGCATTTGAAGGCGGCAAAAAAGGAGTCAAAACATTGATCACGCCGCCGTTTGCGCCGCACATCGGATTGTTTGTAGAAGAGAACAAAAACAATCCCGTCAAGATCAATTCCTTTCGCAAAGACGTCATCGACGCCATCGCTGATTTTATCAAAGCAGAGAAATACGCGCACTACAAATTGGATTTTGCGCCGGAGTGGAATGACATGCAGCCGATGCTTTGGAATAAAATTCACGCCACAGTGCGCTACACTTATCGCATCGATCTGAATCTGACGAAGGGAGAAATTACCGAAAATCTGGATTCTTCCAAACGAAATAAAATCAGCAAAGCCGGACGTGAAGGTTTGATGATGCATCATACACCCGATGTCCAGCTTGCAATTGAAATGATCCGGGAAAATCTGGAATCGAATTCATTGCCGTTTCATCCGGAAATCATGCAAAAAATTCTCTTGTTTGCATCCGATGAAAAAAACGGACTTTACACCATCACGAAAACCAATGATAAAATATTAGCTGTGAATATTTGTGTGCACGACCAAAAAATTTCATACAACTTACTTAGTGCAATCAATCGAACTGTGATCCACAATCAGGGCGGCACATTCGGACTCTATCACAGCATCCTTCATTCAAAAGAAAAAGGCAAATTCATTTTTGACTTTGAAGGATCAGGTGTTCCGGAAATCGAAGAATTTTTCCGTTCCTTCGGTGGAGCGCTCACTCCTTACTTCAGTGTTTCCGGGGGAAGATGGCCGTGGACGTGGATTGTTCGTCTTCGTCGGTCAAAATAGTTCATCGCAAATAGTTCATAGTTCACAGTTTTTAGTTCATAGTTGACCGGAAGGAAGTTGTCATTCGAATTTGAAGATGTCAAAATCGAAACAATTTTTTCAATCAATAATTCAAGAACAGATCTAATTCAGCACGTACATGAACTCTGTGCCCTTTGTGTGAAATTTCTTTGTGCCCTTGCTTGCCACCATGTGGTGGTTTCATGAAGGTTCACAGGCAATGCAATTCTGTTGTTATAGGATGCATTCGAAGCTTTCTATTTTGATCGAAGTGTTTTGAAACCACCACATGGTGGCAAGCAAGGGCACAAAGAAATTTCACACAAAGGACACAAAACTTTAAATGACAAAAGCGAAGAGATTTTTTCATTCAAAAAGAAAAAGTCAATTTGATTGAAAAAAACGCTTCGCCTTCGTTCAGTCTAAAATTCAAGCACAGACTTAATTCCGCGCAACTAGAAACTAGAAACTAGAAACTCCGAACAATTACCCCACAATCGAGTCATAAGTAATCTTGTACTCCTTGTCTTCGGCAAAAAACTCCATCCCCAGATCGAGCCATTCTTTTGCAGCATCACGGTTGGTGCCGCTTAAAGCAGTTGCGTGACGAGTGATCGCTTCTTTCAGCAGAGCAAGTTGTTCAGGACTCTGACTAGCCTTCTTTTCTGTCAGGATTGCTTTTGCTTTTTTGATTCCTTCTTCGCTTTCTTTTTTAGATTTCAACGCACCAAATGCAAGACCGAGCATTAATTGTGCGCCGGCATCATTCGGGTCCATATCGAGCACTTGATCATAAAGCTGTTTTGCTTTGCTGAATTTTTCGGTGTCCATCATGGACTCCGCTTCAGCGATCGCTGCCTTTCTCAGTGCAATAAAAAAGTCTTCATATTCCGCAGCATACACTTTCTCTTTGTCTTTCGAACCATATTTCGAAATGTATTTCATCGCATCTTTAAATGCGTTCGGATATTTTTCCTTGAATTCATCGCGTTTCGACATTTCGAAATAACAACGACTCATATATAAGTATGGCAAAGGATCCTTTTTGGTTTTTTCATCCAGCGTATACCCTTCTGCCTTGTAGAGGCATTTGTCATATTTCTCTCCGACGAACAAAGTCAGCAGATCTTTGTAGTCTTTGTCGGTCTGAGCAGTAGCGCTAAAAAGGGTAGAAGCAAAAAACAATACGGCGAATAATTTTTTCATGTGTTCTTTTGTTTGTTGGACGCGGCGGATTTTCAAAAACGATGCCTAATTTACACTCGCGTTCATTTCTATGCAAAAATGGGAAAAATCCTGCATTAATAAGCCATCATGACTCCGGAATTGCAAAGAAGCCATGATTGGATGAAAACAAAGGGCTGGAAACCTCAGAAATTCCAGCTACAGGCGTGGACTGCGTTGAGTAATGGCGAGGAAGGAATCGTGAATGCACCCACCGGAACAGGCAAAACTTATTCGCTTTTATTGCCCTTTCTCACCCGCTTTTCCGGGGAAAAGAAAAAAATTCAGGGATTGAAGCTCATCTGGTTGACTCCCATCCGGGCGCTTGCCAAAGAAATCCGTATTTCCGCGCAGCGGGTGATTGATGACCTAGAAATTCCGATGACCGTTGGAATCCGCACCGGCGACACCACCCAGGAAGAACGCAAATTGCAGAAGAAAGAAACACCGAACATCTTAATAACCACTCCTGAAAGTTTGCACCTGATGCTTTGCGCAAAAGGTTATCCCGAACATTTTGCCTCACTCCAACTGATCGTTGCCGATGAGTGGCACGATCTGATGGGTACAAAACGCGGGGTGATGGTGGAGCTGGCGATCAGTCGCTTAAAAACCGTGGCGCAAAAAATTCAGATCTGGGGAATTTCTGCGACCATCGGCAATCTCGAAGAAGCCATGCAGACATTGCTCGGAAATGATCGCGGACTTTTCGGCAAACTCATTCGTTCCGGATTAAAAAAAGACATCGAATTGATTTCTGTTTTACCTAAGAAGGCAGAACGCATGCCCTGGGCGGGACATTTGGGAACCAACCTACTCCCCCATTTGTTGCCCATCATCCATGAAAGCGAGTCGACACTCATATTTACGAACGTCAGGTCGCAGTGTGAAATCTGGTACAGAAAATTGTTGGAAGCGGATGAAAGTCTCGCCGGCGTGTTGGCGATGCATCATGGAAGTATCAGTCGTGAAATTCGTTCGTGGGTGGAAGACGCTTTGTATGAAGGCCGATTAAAAGCGGTCGTTTGCACAAGCAGTCTCGATCTGGGTGTTGATTTTGCACCGGTAGAAACAATAGTGCAAATTGGAGGACCAAAAGGCATTGCACGTTTTGTTCAGCGAGCCGGAAGAAGTGGTCACCGGCCCGATGCTAAATCGCGTATCTATTTTTTACCGACCCATTCACTCGAACTTATTGAAGCCGCCGCATTGCGTCAGGCCATTCACGACAACTACCTGGAAGATCGTCAGGGCATGACGATGTG
>JANOVT010000019.1:0-35853 GCA_031417525.1 Flavobacteriales bacterium
GCACCATGGACAAAATCATAACGGATATTTCCAGTTGCATTTTCCAGCGTTGATGCAAGTTGATTTTCATCTTCTGGATTTTCTGCCAGACGAGCGTTGTATTCATGTCCGATAAAATCAGAAATGATTTTTTCTTCATGAAATGGATTCAGTGAAGCAAATGAGAGATTGTCGTCTGTTGATTTATTGGTGAGTAAAACGGAACCGGCAATGAGTGCAGGAATCACAATGGCTGCTGCAATTTTCCATCCGATATTTTTTCTACGTGAATCACTGATCGGAACAATTGGTGTTTCTTCAACAACCACTTGTTTTTCGATGAATTTTAATTGAACCGATTCCAGTCCAAATGAACTGAGTAGAAAATTTTCTTGTTCTTCCGGAATAAATTGGAGTTGTCCGATTTTATCATTAAAAAAAACGCCAATGCGTTCGATGACCAGACGACCTTCTTTGTTGAGTCGACTCTGGTATTCCTGAATGCATGCATCGATTTTCGACGCTGCGTCTTTATAAGAAATGCCAAGCGTCACAGAAATGTGGCTGGTCAATAAACCATCATTGCTTTTCAGATTGCGATTAAAGCCAATGTGTTTGGAAGGTGGAGAAATCAAGTGGGTTTTTCGGTTGAGTCGTGCAGAACGATAATTCGCTACCAGTCCGCCAAATTCAGGCAGCACGACACAATCATGTTCGTACAAAAGTTCGCTGATAAAAGCCTCCAGACGCATGGTGCAAATATAGGTTTTTGAATCCAGAGTCTGACCCGGCGCTAATTGACTAAAATTCAGCCGCGCAGCCTCCAGTGAAGCTCATTTTCCAAGCTGCGCCAACACTTTTTGTAAGTCTTCGGGAGTATCAATGGCTGGTGTTTCAATCAACGTTTCGGCCACAAAAATGGACTTGCCATTTTCCAGCCAGCGCAGTTGTTCCAGAGACTCAGCTTTTTCCAAGGTGGATGGAGATAATTTGCAAATCTCTTCCAGGACATTTGTTTTGTAAGCATAAAGTCCGATGTGTTTGAAGTATGTATGATGCAACAACCACTCAGATGGTGTTATGTTTTTTTGAAATGGAATAGCATGACGACTAAAATAAATTGCTTTGTCATTGGAGGAAAAAATCACTTTGACTTTATTCGGATCAAACAACATCTCGGCGTCATCGATTCTTTTAGCAAGCGTTGCAATTTCCACTTCAGGTTTTGAAATAAGATGACAAAGTGCGTCGATCTGTTGTGGATCAACGAATGGTTCGTCGCCTTGAATATTGATGATGGCATCTGCCTGCAAACCGGATTTGGAATATGCTTCCAGGCAACGATCCGTTCCGCTAGGATGATCTGGTGAAGTCATAAACACTTTCGCGCTAAGAGAAATCACATGATCAAAAATGCGCTGATCATCGGTTGCAACCAGAACATCATTCAGCAAAGTGCATTTTTTGGCTTGTTCAATAACACGTGCAATCATGGTCATCCCTTGAATTTCTGCAAGAGGCTTTCCAGGAAATCGAGTGCTGGCGTAACGTGCGGGAATAATTCCGAGGATGTTCATAATGCGATGGATCGATTTGAGCACCCAAAGTTAAGTGTCTGTTTAGGATTTCGCGATTAAGAATGACCTAAGGCATTTGTACCGAATAAAGTCAACTAACGCACATGATCAATATCCTCGGTTCAAAGATGTTTAGCATGACAGGCATTTCAGATCATGAATCCTTTTCATATTTTCAGTATTGTACGTACATTTGTAAAAAACACACGTATATGACAACGAAGCTCACATTGACGGTTGAAAAGGCTGTTATTGAAAAGGCCAAGGAATATGCAAAGATTACCGGACGAAGTCTTTCAGAGATTATTGAATCCTATCTGGAGAGTCTGGTGGAGGAGAATCAATCCCAAAAAATGTCTCATAAGTTGAAGAGTTTGGTTGGTGCAGTGAAATTGCCAAAGGATTTTGATCAAAAGAAGGAGCTTGATGAATATTACAAGAAGAAACACCTATGAAGCGAATATTCATCGACACCAACATTATTATTGACCTTTTAGCGGACAGAAAGCCACATAGTAAGTTCGCAATTGCATTGTTCGAAGTAGCCGAGTCAAAAAAAATTACTTTGTATACTTCATCGCATTCGATTGCTACAAGCTACTACTTGCTGAAGAAAGTCACTGATGAAAAAAAATTGCGACTGGTGCTTCTTGGCTTATTGGACTTTGTCAAAATAATTCCGATAGACGAACATATACTCAAGCGCGGTCTTAAATCGAAGCACAAGGATTTTGAAGACGGACTGCAGATACTATCGGCAGTTTCTGTTGAAAGCATGGATTGCATTGTCACAAGAAACTTGAAGGATTTCAAGGAGTCAGATATTCCTGTGTTTTCACCCGATAGTGTTATGAAGGGCATGAATCTGTAGCGCGAAAACGATCCAAGTGATATTCAAATCGAAAGAATTAAGATTCGAGAAAACGTTATGCACTTCAAAATTTGTCCAAATATGAAGAGTAGAAAATCGATTAGAAAACTCACTCCTTCTGAAATAAAATCGGGAATGAAGTCTTGTACTTGAAACAATACTCGGAATATGGTTCCAGGAAAATAGCGGACCTTCTTTCATCGAGAGTTTGAATGTTCTCAATGGATATATTGCCATCCACTGTTGTGTGCCATTCGCCATACAGTTGCGGTGTATTCCTTTTCCAATCCATGTATCTGTCAATGAGTTTTGCGTAGAAGTGAGCGTTTAAATTACCAGTTCGAACTTGAGAAATGAGCATAGAACGGAGCGACTCAGAAATTCCTATTGCGTATGTGCCATGCAACAAAATGGGTAAAATCAAATATGATGCTCGCCCAAATTCGCTTGGCTTAGGCCATCCATAAAGCGCAAATAAATGAAGTAGCTCGTTCAAATGTTTTTGATCGAATTCTGCGAGGAGAGTATCCTTGCAATCGTTTCTTTTAATGGCGCGAATCGATTGATCAATCGCTTGAAGTTGGATGAGCTCAATGATAAACTGACTTTGTTTAGTGTTTTTGATAAGTGTTTTTTCATCCAAATAGGAGTAGTAATGTTTTAGTGAAGTCACCACTGAGTCTACAAAGTGATTTAGGAAATACTCTTCGGGATACCAGTAATCGCGAATCGCATGCCATCTATTTTTTACGAAAGCGATTGAATCCACTTTATTTCCGGAGTAAGAATCAATAGTCGTTATAGCCGTATTCAAATCGGATAGGAACGGGAATATTTTACGGAATGCGTCTTCGTAATGCATCAGAGAAGTTGCAGTGTCCGTCATTATTAATTTCATCTCTGCTTGATGAATGGATAGATAATAGGACTCAACTGGATTTGTTTGACAAAACAAGGAAGTGGTTAGCGATTCGAAAAGAAGTGGAAAGACAACAAGGGCTCTATGCATCAACTTTGGTTTGAAAATAATGAAGATATCATCTCTGATCACAACGTTAACGTGTATTGAATCATAGTTAGTCGCGGCTCTTCTATCGACAACGGACGAATAGCATACTGTCTGTTGAGCACATTATTCACAACGAGAGAAACACGTTGGCTTGTGGTGAATGAGTATGCAATGCGCATGTCAAAAACCTGATCGCCGCTTGTGTGGTTTTTTCTCCACTTACGAATTCCCGGATTGAAATTGTAAGTGGGGACACTCTCGAGATCTTCAAATGCACGATCAATGTTTTGCATGTGACTATTGTAACGCACGCTACCTCCGATTAGAATTCCACGCCAGGTAGCAGCCAAATCAGCACGCACGAGATGTTGCATACGATACTTCAAGATATTATTGGTGGTGTCGCTGCTTGTTGTTTTATAAGTGTAATTAGGAGGAATGACCTTCAGTAGTGAAATGTCTTTGTCTTTAGGTTGCCCATACACATATTCAGGAGAAGTGCTTACCGGAAGCGTGTAGGTATATCCTGCGAGTAATTGCAATTTCACTTTACCCAAGTTGCCTTCGCCCATTACTGAAAATTCAGCACCTTTGATTTTCGCCCGGCCTGTATTCACACTTTTGAATCCGACACTTTTTGCGATGTTCTCCTGCAATTGAGGAATGGTGGTGAAAGGAGCCACTTTTGTCCATTGACCAAAAGTGAATTCAATAAAGTTTTGATACTCTTGTTGAAACACGGCGAAGTCTGCGTAGCCCAAAAAATTGCCGATTTTGAATCCTTGTTTGAATCCAATTTCTGCGTTGTAAGAAGTTTCAGCAACGAGATCCGGATTGGAGAAAATATTGATCGCGCCTACACCGGTGACAATAAATTTTTCTGCAATGGAAGGAAAACGAAACCCTTGTCCGAACGATGCACGGATGTATGAAGCGCGCGCCAGCTGATAGTTCACACCGGCTCGAAAGACCGGTTTGGAGGCAGAAGCTTTATTGATTTCAAAATACTCGTATCGCATGCCGGCAGACACATTCAGTTTTTCAAGGAATTTTTTATCCACCTGAAAAAATGCTGCATAGTTGTTGGCGAGATTTCTTCCGTTAGGACTACCTGCAGTGAATAGTTGACCTCGTGCATCCGTATGAATAGCAACAACACCCGTGGTGGTGGTCATGTTTTTTACACCAAGATTTTCCCAGTTCAATTGATACTGATATTCGGCATAATACTGATCACTGAAATTACCCTGGTTGTTGTCGTTGTTGTTGTCGAGACTTTGCCAACGAGTACGAAGAGAATGGCGATTGCCATTGCTTTTGTAATAAGTGATGAATGGATCGATGGTGCCAAGCAATTGTTTGGTTCGAGTAGCACTTCCTTGAAAGGCAGAGTAGAGCGCAGTATCTGCTTGTTGCCACAATAGAGTAGCAAGAGAGTTGCTGATGTTCCAATTCGTGTTGATCCCACAACTAAGTCCTGTGACCTTTCTGGAGCGATAGCGCAAATTCATATTGAGTCGTGCGCGACTGTTTGCATTGTATTTATCAGCGGTAAATGGATTGTACTTGTCGTCGAACTTGCCTGTTGCGGTATCACGAATGGGACCGAGATGTCCATCATCACCTACAAAATTTCCTGCGAGTACAAAATCCAGTTGACCAAATTTTTGAGAGTGCAAAAAATTGACACCACTTCGCATCAACGGTTTTTTCCAGTACACAGAAGAATCAGATTGTGGCGAACTGAAAATGCCGTGATAGGCAGTGACAATTGTTCGTGCCGTGTCGGCCGGATATGAAGTGCGCACATTGATCACACCGCTCAACGCGGCACTCCCGTATAGCACGCTGCTTGCGCCTTTGATGACTTCGACTTGCGAAATATTTTCTACCGGCAAATAGTCCCACGCAGGCCTTCCGGCATCTCCGCTGAGCACAGGCATATCATCCACAAGTATTTGCACACGACTTCCAGCACCAAAAGAATATCCGCTTCCACTTCTGATTTGTGGTTCTTTATCCACAATACTTACACCCGGTGTTTGCTGCAGCGCTTCGTCAGCAGAGACAATGTTTTTATCCCGAAATAATTCTGGTCGTAACACTTCCATACTCACGGTGACTTCACTCACGTCCTGAGCGAATTTTCCTGCAGAGACTACTACGACGTGTAATTCATTGCTTATAGCTGTGAGTTTGAAGTCGATAGTTCCGGTGAAATCTGTAGTTGTGATTACATGCAACAACTCCAGATAACCAATCATGCTGATGCGAATCGTGTCGCCCTCGCCGGTTACTTCAATGGAGAATTTTCCTTCCATATCTGATGTTGTGCCATGATCATTGCTGTTGCGAATGATTGCACCGATGATGGACTCACCAGATTTTTCATCGCGCACGATGCCGCTCACGGCAGTTGTTTGAGCAGTTACAATGAACGGTAATAAAAAAAGAAAAACGAACTGTAAAAATTTCATACGGGTTCTGGTTGAAGAAGCGGAGTTGCAAGGATAAGCGAAGATGGACAACTTTGTTATCCCCACAAAATCAGAACACCATGGAGATCGATCATCAATGTCTAAAATGCCTGACACCGGTCATATACATCGCCACTTCATGTCCATTACAATAGTCAATGGAAAGTTGATCTTTGATAGATCCGCCCGGTTGAACCACAGCATTGATGCCAGCGTTGTTCGCAATTTCCACGCAATCCGGAAAGGGAAAAAACGCATCACTGGCCATCACTGCATCATGAAGATCAAAACCAAATGTGTTTGCTTTCGCAATGGCCTGGTGCAATGCATCTACACGAGAGGTTTGTCCTGTGCCGCTTGCTAGGAGCTGGCCATTTTTGGCTAATACGACTGTATTGCTTTTTGTGTGCTTCACGATTTTATTTGCGAATACGAGATCTTTTAATTGTGCTTCGCTTGCAGTTTTTTTAGTTGCCAAAGAAAAACTCTCAACAGATTCTGTTTTCGAATCTTTATCCTGAAAGAGAGTGCCGTTGAGCAATGTGCGAATTTGTGTGGAAGGAAGAGCCGTCATTTTTCTTTTCAGAAGAATACGATTGGCTTTTGTTTTCAATAAATCAATCGCCGCCTGATCATATTCTGGAGCAATGACAACTTCGCAAAAAAGTTCATGAATTTTTTGTGCAGCATCTAAATCTATTTTGACATTTGAAATAAGGACACCACCAAAAGCGGAAACAGGATCACAGGCGAGAGCTGATTCATAAGCGTGAAGGGCGTTATCTCGAGAAGCAATGCCACATGCATTGTTGTGTTTTAAAATGGCGAATGTCGGACCATCATTTTTGAATTCGTCGATGAGATTTACAGCCGCATCTACATCTAAAAGGTTGTTGTACGAAAGTTCTTTTCCATTCAGTTTTTCAAACAAGGCATCGAGATCGCCATAGAATATTCCACGTTGATGTGGGTTTTCGCCGTAGCGCAAAACATGTTGTTGCTGCTCCGAAATTTTCAGTGCGCCATTTTCTCCGCCCAGAAAATAGTGATAGATTTTGGAATCGTAATGAGAAGAGACGTTGAAAGCTTCTCGCGCGAGCATACGGCGTTGTTCACCCGTACTGCTTCCATTTTGATCTGTCAATATTTCCAAAAGCAGACTGTATTGATTTTTGGAAGGAACAATGACCACGTCGTTGTAATTTTTCGCTGCACCACGAATGAGAGAAATGCCACCGATGTCTATTTTTTCGATGATGTCATCATGCGAAGCGCCGCTGGCAACTGTTTTTTCGAACGGATATAAATCGACAATCACACAATCAATATTTGGAATTTCGAATTCGGTCACTTGAGCAAGATCACCAGCGTCTTCTCTTCGATTGAGAATACCACCAAACACTTTCGGGTGTAACGTTTTTACCCGGCCACCCAAAATGCTTGGATATCCGGTGAGATCTTCAACTGCCACAACCGGTAGTCCGAGTTTTTCGATAAAATCCTGAGTGCCGCCAGTGCTATACATGATGATATTCAATTCATGCATTCTGCGAACGATGGGTTCTAGACCTTCTTTATCAAAAACAGAAATAAGCGCGGAGGAAATTTTTTTTGACATGTGCCGGATCGAATTGGTGCGCGAATTTAGCCACAACAAACGGCAAGTATGGAAAGGAGATATGAGCAAGAAATAAACCTGCCGTAAGGAGCAGGTGCCGCCAGCTCAGGGCGCTACCGGAACGATCTCCTTTTCCTCCTTTTTGCGTTCGAGACTTATCTGGTAGGCGAGAAGCACGACGTATTCAATTTTTTGGGGTGAAGAAAGCAGGTCCTTTTGAATCAAATATCCCAATGATATGGAGTTGGTTTTATTGATTTTTTTTTCCGCACTGGCAACCCACCTCCAGTTCTGCAAAACGAATTGCTGATAGTGTTTGGTATTATTGAATAGTTCAAAGGAAGTTGCCAGATCAATTCCTTTAAGTCCCGTGTATTTCACTTGCGCTTTGTTGCGAATGGTCGTAATAAAATCGGCATCGCTTTCCGGTGAAAATGCACGCACGGCTGCTTGCCATCTCGACTGAATAGAAAATGAAAAATCATGGATTTTATCTTTGTAGGCGACACCAAATTGCAAACGTTGCCTTGACTCAAAGTAATCCTGCAATTGCGCAGTACCACCACGATAGGTGAGTGAGAGAAAGAGGTGTTTGTTGTATTTGTATTGAGCACCGAGGTCGACGAAAGCACGCGAAAGGCGACTTAGGTTTTCATTCAGACGCACTTCGGGAGAAGCGGCAACTTGCCATTTTTTATTCAGATCAACAGAACATGAGAAGCTTGTCCACATGCCGGCATCATTGAATTGCGCTGTTGCTATGAATGGAAGAAGGAAAAACAGTATGTAGCAGAGCTTATTCTGTATCATAGATTTTCATCTCTTCCGCAATGACGTCTTCTTTTTTATCGTTGATTTCCACCTCGCGCAAAATGGTCATGTGACTTTCATCCCAGTTCACAGCGACAGAGTTGGTGTCTTTGGAAAAAGTATAGATGGTGTATTTACCTGGTCTTAGATACAGAAATTCGAAGTTTCCATCGAAGTTTGTTTGAACGCGGTCATCGGGTGATGTATGATCGCCATAAATAATGTAGACGTCCTGATCGGCTGCCGGAACGGTTGCGCGCAAAGGAAGAGGATTCGTCAGATTAACACGAATGTCTTTTTTGATGTTTCCTGAAATGGTTGAGTTGCCGCCATCTCCGGCATCCTTTTTACAGGAAAAAAAAAGAACAACACAGCTAAAACAGACAAATATTATTTTCATGATTATCGGTAATTCTGCTGCAGCGTTTGACAACTGCTGGGTGGAAATTTTAAGAGTGCCAAAAGTAAGATTACGAATTGAAGCCGGAGCTGAATGATTCATCCATCTGATCTTTTTGCTGATCTTCATAGAAGTAAATTTTCAGCATCACCGTATCCCGGAGAAAATCGATTTTACCAATCTCGACGCGATTCACTTTAATACCCGTGCGTTGTTGCAGATCAAGAATCAATTCAGCACGACGACCAAGTTGAATGAGATCGATTTTTTCATACACAATCAATTTCTGCGATTCATGTCTCAGCAGCCACACTTTTTCAAGGCCATAAGTAAGACCAATAATGGCCAGGTTTGCAAATGATAATTCTGCAATGGAGATTTTTTTATTGATCAGTGCATTCATCACAGACATTCCTATGACGATGAAGAGGTAGGTCATTTCTTTGATCGGAATGGCATCAGTGCGGTAACGGATAATTCCGAAGACAGCAAAAAGGCCGAGGGCAAAACCCATTTCAAGTTTTACGCTTTCCAGCAGAAAACACATGGTGAAGATCGAAATACTGAAAAGGAAATAGGTGAACAAGAAGTCTTTTCTTTTTGCAATTGGATAATAGATCATCCGCACCAAAATGAAAATAAAACTCATGTGAATACAGAGACGGATCACTAGTCCCATCAGGTCTTCAATATTGACGAGTTTTACACCACCAAGTGGATTGAACTTATCACTTTTAACTTCCTCGGGTTCGATAGACGGAATAATATCTTGCACGAAGGATGTGAAATGATGGAGCAGAGATGAGATTTCAATGTGCATTTTCTAGTCTTATTTTTTGAATTCGTAATATTTTTTCTTTGAACGTGTTTGACTTGACTTCTTTGTAAAGAAGCGCAACTCCCAGACAATATTTGCTGATGCCTTCGGGTCTTATCAAGCGTGTTTTCATATGTTGGATAAAACTCGAATGTCTGTTAGCACCATCTTGTTTTACTTCGGCAATAATCAAATCAGGTAAGTCCACATTTCGACCGTCAAATCGGAATCCGATGTTGGTGTCCAGCGTGACTCGTTCACCTGCAATGGTATCAACTAATGTGGTGCGTGTAAAGCTATTCCACAATTTTGCTTCCAGGCCGTCTGTAAAATCGGATTTTGTTTCAATAAAATGTTGGCCTCTTTCGTCCAAAAGTTCTTCCAGGACTTTGAGTTTAATCCGGCTCTTGAAAGTTCTACCCTTATTGCTTTTTTCTTTTATTTCTAAAAAGGAAAGATGGCTTTCAACATATTCTCTTTTTCTGATTTTGAATCGATGTTTTTTGCCATTCTGATGCTGCAGATAGTGGTGAAAATCATTCGTGTCATAGTACAACGTCTGATAGCGGCTTTGCCTTGCGCCCTCTACTTCCAGCGCCCGATATTGATTGGCAAGGTCAGGTAATATTTCGAGCAGGGATTTTTTGCTGAGCATGAACTTGGTATCAGTGCGGTTCATCAATTGAACGCCATCCATTTCAGCCAGATCAATAGGCTCAAAGCCCGAAAGTATTTTCGTGATATCCTCCAAAATTTCCCTGCAGTATTTTCACTCGGTGGTGATTCCCGATCGAGGCCATAAACATAACGGTTAACCGATGGTTTACGATACAGTAACAATAACAAAACAACGAATGCTTGGGTTGCTTCACCCAAAAGTAGTCAGAAAAATGCCGGTTTTTAACCGAAATAGAGCGCAGAATAGCGATAAACAGAAAGATTTCGGAACGAAAGAAAATTTCTGGGAAAGTGAAAATGGCTATTTCAAATTGTGATAAACCGCCTGCACATCGTCGTCTTCCTCGATCTTCTCAACCAGTTCCAGAATTTCATCCACTTGCTCTTCTGTAATGTCGGCGAATGAATTGGGAATGCGCTCCAGGCCAGCCTTAGTGACGATTATATGTCTTTCTTCCAAAGCTTTTTGCATGCTTCCGAAATCCGTGAAAGCCGTGTATAGAACTACTTCGTTTTCGTCAATTTCCATGGAATCCAAACCAGCATCGATGAGTTCAAGCTCAAGGTCATCCGGATTGGGAACATTTTCTTTCGCCAATCGGAAAACACCTTTTCGATCAAAGACAAAATTCAGTGAACCGCTATTGCCAAGTGCGCCGCCCGATCTGCTGAAATAAACGCGCAGATTTGCAACTGTTCGTGTCGGGTTGTCAGTAGCCGTTTCCACGAGGATCGGCACACCGTATGGACCATATCCCTCGTACACAACCTCTTCATAATGACTGGTATCCTTATCACTGGCGCGTTTGATAGCGGCTTCTACGCGGTCTTTAGGCATATTGGCACCCTTGGCATTGGCCATGATCTGGCGCAATCTCGGATTGTTGGCGGGATCGGGACCACCTGATTTTACAGCAATGGCAATATCTTTTCCGATGCGCGTGAATGCCTTGGCATTTTTGTCATTGCGCGCCATGATTTTGTGTTTCCTGGTTTCAAATATGCGGCCCATAGGTTGGTTTGATTTTGAGACGCAAACGTAATGCAGGAAATGCGGGATTGGCATTTGACTTTGAATCACCATGAAAATATGCAGCCGATCTAAAATTAAACTTCGAGACCACAAGAAGATCAACTAATTGTACATTTGACGAACGAAAACAACTAGTTGGACTTTTTGATTCGGTAAGAATCAAGTTGGATTTCAGTTCGTCATATATAAATTGAATGAGTACTCCTCAAATTAGGCTTAAAACGGAAAGTTTCAGGGCTATTGAAAAAGCCGATATAATTATTAACGGCATTACAGTTGTTGCTGGTGAAAATGGATGCGGAAAAAGCACCCTTTCGAAGCTTCTGTATTTTTTGTATAAAACTGTGTCTAATTATGATTTGCTTGTAACTGCAGGCTTGAAAACTAAACTACGTGATATAATTCAATTCCTCGATATCGTTGAACATGAAATAATGGTATCATCTAAGGATAAGTTCAAAGTCGACTTCCTGCGAAAGGAGCGGCGTGAACTGATTCAGGATATTTTAACTCAACCATTAACCGACGAAACGGTGGATCGATGGTTAGCATTGATTCAAATGACTTCTGAAGCATACAATGCTTCGCAACAATCAGGCATCAAAAGATTAAGCTTGAGAAGTAATCGGCTGCGCTTTATCGTTGGAGAAATTCTATCTGATAAGATAGAAGAAAACAAGGAAAGTCTTGATTTGCCTTTTGAGAAAATTAGTCTGAAGCTGGAGGGCCATTTTAAGGAGGCTTTTGGCAAAATAAAATCGCGACCAACATCGTTGTTTGTTGAAGCTCTAAGAAGCGTCTTTTCCGAAGGAGAATTACCTAAGAAGTTTGAAGTCTTAGAATTTGATGATCCTATCATTTCAACGGACAGGAATAATTTGGCAATTCCATATTCAATTCAAAACACAATTTACATTGATACACCAATGATGATCGGTGTCTCTGATTCCGAAAATGAACATTGGAATGATCTTAATGAGTTATTAGTAAGAAGAGGTAAATCAACTTCTCCTCTAATTTCAAATTTAATAAGTCATGAAATTATTAATGGGAACGTTTCTGTTGACGATGGACCTTCTTCGACCGATTTTTCATACAAACGATCCGATGGATCTGTATTTAATCTTCTTGATTGTGCAACCGGCATAAAATCATTTGCGATTATTCAGCTATTACTAAAAAATGGATCTTTGACTGATAAGACTCTTCTCATTATTGATGAGCCAGAGTCACACCTTCATCCTCAATGGATAATAGAATATGCCCGTTTAATAGTTTTGTTGAATAAGGAAATTGGAATAAAATTCTTCATTGCTAGTCACAATCCTGACATGGTTAGCGCAATTAAGTATATCTCCGAAAAGGAAAATGTGGCTCAAAATCTGAATTTTTATTTGGCATTTAGATCAGAGGGGAAGTTCCACTATGATTATGCACACCTTGGAAATGAAATTGATCCAATTTTCGATTCTTTCAATATTGCAATTGAAAGGATAAATCAATATGGAGTTTGATGAAGTACTGCGCACAGACAACGCAAGATCACAAAATCGCTGTTGAACATGAATGTTTGCAAGGATTGGATGAGCTCATGATTCAAGAAGGTTATATCGGCGCCACTCCTTTTTTTCATCCACAAGTCCAAATTCTGAATCTTGATATTGCCGAGTCAAAGGTTGCTGCGAAAGAGATGAGAGTTCCAAATAAATCAATGGATCTGGCTTTTGGATTACGAGATGATTCCTTGAATGGATTGAAAAAAATGCTATTAGTGGAATTGAGATTCAATTACATTAACATGCGGAATTTGAAAAGAAGTGATTTGATAGGAAAAGTTCAAGAATCAAAACTGATAATGGAAAACAATCCTGAAGTTGAGGGGTATTTTATTTTCATTTTCCAAACGAATATCAAGGCCCAGGCCACAAATAGATTTTTCCGGATGAATCCTGTCGTTCCGAGTGAATATGTGGTGATGGACATAAATGACTTGAAACAAAAGTACTTTGAAGTGGATTAGCTCGCCTCGGTTTCGTGAATTGATTTTACAAAACATTACCTGAACTTACTTTTGCATCCATGTTTTTAGAAAACACCTCCCATCGCGGAAGAAGGCAAGGCTGGATCGAAGTGATCTGTGGATCGATGTTTTCGGGTAAAACGGAAGAGCTCATCCGCAGGCTGAAGCGTGCCGAATTTGCCAGAATGAAAGTGGAGATTTTTAAGCCTAAAGTGGACGTCCGCTACGCGGAAAACGATGTGGTAAGTCACAATCAGATTTCTATCCGGAGTACTGCGATCGAACATTCTTCGCAGCTTTTGTTGTTGACCAGCGACGTAGAAGTTGTTGGCATCGACGAGGCGCAATTTTTTGATGAAGGTTTGCCGGAAGTCTGCAATGAACTCGCCAATCAGGGCATCCGTGTAATCTGCGCCGGTCTGGACATGGACTTTATGGGCCGGCCGTTCGGACCAATGCCCAATCTTTTGGCGGTTGCAGAGTTTGTCACAAAAGTGCACGCCATTTGCGTGGAGACAGGTAATCTGGCGAATTATTCCTTTCGTTACGCGCCAGGAGATTCGGTTGTGCAGCTAGGGGAAAAGGAAAGTTATGCGCCGCTTTCACGCGAGGCTTACAATAAACACATGTTGGCTAGGAAAAAGAATACGCCGTAGTACTTGTCAAGGGTTTTTTGGCCGCATATTGTCGGTGAAATAATTACATCATGATTTACAATTTCTCGCGGATTGCAGAAATCACTCAAGGGAAAGTTCTGACACAAAATGAATCCGGTGAGATTGATCGCATTTTGTTGGATAGCCGAAAAATTCTGCGTGGCAACGATGCGCTTTTTATCGCCATCAAAGGTGAACGCCATGATGGTCACCAGTTTCTGAACGAAGTGTATAAAGCTGGTGTTCGTAATTTTATTGTAGAGCAGGAAATTGATCCTTCCTCCTTTCCGGATGCTTCAATCGTTCAAGTGAATAATGCGACCATCGCTCTTCAGCAACTGGCGGCGTTTCATCGCTCGCAATTTGAATTGCCAGTTATTGGAATTACCGGGAGCAATGGAAAGACTATTGTCAAAGAGTGGCTCAATATGATGCTTGCAGATGAATATAGCATTGTACGAAGTCCGAAAAGTTATAACTCGCAAATTGGAGTTCCTCTTTCTGTTTGGAATATCGAACCAACGCATACATTGGGGATTTTCGAAGCAGGAATTTCTATGTCTGGAGAGATGGAAAAACTCGCGAAAATGATTCAACCGACACTCGGAATTTTTACGACGGTAGGTACAGCACACTCAGAGAATTTTTTGAGTCGACGTCAACTAATTGGAGAAAAACTTAATCTTTTTGCAAAAGCAGAAACCATTATTTGTCCGGAAGATTCGGATCTCATGCAGCTCGTCATTCCCTGGATGTCATCGCGTGAAATCATTTTTATGCCTTCTGTTGAATCTGCAACACGGTCCAGTCACAATCATATTTCAAGTGTTGAAATAAAATGGCTGGAACAAAAACTGACTTTTGATATTCCATTTACGGACAAAGCTTCGGTGGAAAATGTCATCACATGCATACATTGTTTGTTGGTGATGAAATATCAGGCGTCTGAAATTCAGCAGCGCCTTAGCCGATTGGTTCCTCTAGAAATGCGACTGCAATTATTGGATGGTGAAAATGACTGCATCATAGTCAATGACGCATACAGCAACGATTTGCAATCGCTTGAGATTGCTCTTGATTTTTTAAGTCAGCACTCCAGGGCTCATGTCAAAACGGTAATTCTATCTGATGTTTTTCAATCCGGATTAAACGAAAAGGAATTGCATCAGCGAATCGCTTCGTTACTACAGGCAAAAAATGTTGACACATTTATCGGCATTGGAAAAAGCATGATGCGCAATTCGGATATGTATCCGCCATCATCATTGTTTTTTGAATCAACAGAGGATTTTCTGATGAAAAAAGGTTCTTCAGAATATGCACATACAGCTATTCTTGTGAAAGGCGCCCGTGATTTTCGCTTCGAAAGAATTGTGAGTATCCTGCAAGAAAAAACACACGATACGATTTTGGAAATTGATTTGGGAGCATTGTCACACAACCTGAATTACTTCCGAAGCAAATTGAAACCGGGTGTAAAAGTGATGGCCATGGTAAAGGCATTTGGATATGGCAGTGGTGCACATGAAGTGGCATCACTTCTTGAGTTCAGTAAAATTGATTACCTCGCAGTGGCTTACACCGACGAAGGAGTTTCATTGCGCAAAGCCGGAATCTCTTTACCTGTGATGGTTATGAATCCTGAAAGAAGCAGCTTGCCGATGCTCATCCGCTACAAGTTGGAGCCTGAAATTTACAGTTTCAGAACCTTGGAAAATTTTGAGAAAGCCCTGCATTCGTCAGAAGCCATTGTGCCATTTCCGATACACCTGAAATTGGATACCGGAATGCACAGGCTTGGTTTTGAATTTTCGGATATGAAACGATTGGCGGAGATTATTCTTTCGCGACCGGATTTGAAAATTGCGTCTGTGTTCACGCATCTTGCTGCAACGGATGAATCGACGCATGATGCTTTTACAAAACAACAATTGGAATTATTTGAAGCGGCTGTCACCGTGCTAGAAAAAATAACAGGACAAAAGTTTTTGAAACACGCATTGAACACAGGGGGTATCGAACGTTTCCGCAAATCACAATATGAAATGGTTCGGCTTGGAATTGGTTTATATGGTGTTTCGGCCAGTGGCGAGGACCAAATGTTTTTAAAGTCGGTCAGTACTCTGAAAACCGTTGTTTCGCAAATCAGAAATATTCCTGTAGGCGACAGCGTCGGATATTCACGAAAATTTATTGCGCCCCGGGAAATGAGAATTGCGACCATACCGGTTGGTTATGCGGATGGCTTGCGAAGAAGTTTGAGCAATGGAGTGGGTTATGTGATTGTGCGCGGAAAAAAGGCACCTATTGTTGGTAATGTTTGTATGGACATGACCATGGTGGATATCACTTCCATTGATTGTTCGGAAGGAGATGATGTGGAAATTTTCGGACCGAATGTCTCCTTGCACGAATTCGCCAAACTCAGTGGTACCATACCTTATGAAGTGCTTACTTCGCTGAGTCAGCGGGTGAAGCGAATTTATTTGCAAGACTAAATGAGTTCGGGTAATTTGTCATTCGAACGTATCAGTTTTATTATTTGTTGAATTGTATGTTGTTGTTTCACTTTTCATCTGCAAATTTGTAGGGCATGTTGAACATTTCGAAAAGAGTTTTTCTGTTTTTATTCTTGTTGGCAAGTGCTGCCATGCAAGCCCAGACTAGTAATGCCGTTCCGGGTGAACTACTCGTGCGGATTCGTCCCGGGTATTCACCTTCGGATATTGAAGAAGAATTTATGTTGTCAGAAGGCCTGATACCGCAGTTGCATACGAAGGAATGTGTGAGTGAATATATGCGTATATGGCTCTTTACGTTTGATGAAGAATCGACTGATAAGGTTGATATGATTCGTAAAGTGAATTCTATGAGAGGAGTGGAAATTGCACAAGTCAACCATATCCTGGAAGAACGAATTGTTCCTGATGATCCTTTTTTGGGTCAGCAATGGCATCATATCCAAAGCGAAGATCATGACATCGATACAGATCTGGCATGGGATGTAACAACCGGCGGAACAACCACTGAAGGTGATGAGATCGTTGTTTGTATTGTGGAATTGAACGGTGCAAAATGGACTGTCACAGATATTGCAGATAATCATTGGATGAACACAAACGAGGTTGCAGGTAATGGCATCGACGATGACCTGAATGGTTATATAGATGATTATGATGGATGGAATGCTGGTACGCTTACAGATGACTTAACCGAAGGGGATCATGGAACACGTGTTTGCAGCATGATTGGTGCGAAGGGAAACAACACAACTGGTATTGCCGGAGTCAATTGGAATGTAAAACTGATGATGGTTGAAATTACGGGCGCAACAGAGGCCAGTGCTATAGCGGGATATACATATCCGATGCAGATGCGCAAACTCTACAATCAGACGAATGGAGAAAGAGGAGCTTTTATAGTCGCTACCAATAGTAGTTGGGGAAGCAATGGTCAGCCTGCAGATGCACCGTTGTGGTGTGCGATGTATGACTCACTGGGCACTTATGGGGTGTTGAGTTGTGGCGCGACCACAAATTCCAACGCAAATGTTGATATCACCGGCGATCTTCCGACGGCTTGTCCAAGCGAATACCTTTTATCTGTCGGACGCACGAATGCTCAGGACTTGCGCGCCTCAGGTGGTTACGGTCTCACGACCATTGACCTGATGGCACCCGGTGATAATGTTTACCTCGCAAATAATTCTTCTTATGCTACAACTACCGGCACCTCGTTTTCATCGCCGTGTGTTGCAGGTGCGATTGCTTTGCTTTATTCTGCTCCATGCGCTTCTATCATGCAGATAGTGAATGCAAGTCCAACGGAAGGTGCGTTGATGATGCGCGATTACATTAACGATGGTGTTGATCAAACCGCGCAATTGCTCACCGAGACTGTCAGTGGCGGAAGATTGAATGTAAACAACAGTTTGAATCTTTTGTTGGATGAATGCAGCAACAATGGATGTCTTGTTCCGGTTGGGATTTCACATCAACAACAAGACCTCACGTTGAATTATTTGATCAGTTGGAGTTTGTTAGAAGGCATCAATTCTTTTAATGTCCGATATCGTATCGTTGGAAGTGATACATGGAATTCCATCAACAATAACACAACAACATCTGTTTTGTTATCTGATCTCCTCTCTTGCGCACAATACGAAATACAAGTGATGTCCGTTTGTACAGATGTAAATAGTAACTGGACAGGATCTTACACATGGACAACAGATGGTTGTTGTGAGAATCCTGATTTAATTAATCTGGTAAGCGCTCAAGCGACCTCGGCGGAGATTGTGTGGAACCCGGTCATGGCAGCGGAAGCATACACCATTACACTACTTCCTGCGTTTGGTGAAATGGTCGTGTATGAGAATGTACTCACGAATTCCCTTTCATTGACAGATCTGGATTCATGTATGATGTATACTGTTATCGTCAATTCCATTTGTGGGTCTCCGGAAATTGAAACAGGTGAATTGGTCTTTCACACCACCGGGTGTGATCAATGCTCGGACCTTTCTTATTGCACGGTTGAAGCAAGTTCAACTTTTGAGCATATTGCACTCGTTGTGGTAGGGGATATTAACAGAACTTCCGCAGGTGATGGCGGTTACATTTTAGTTACCGATTACACAGATACTTTGCATGCACAATCGCAATATGCTATTTCTCTTGCTCCCGGATATGCCGGAAATACATACAATGAAAATTTCATCGCCTGGATTGACTACAATTCAGATGGTGATTTTGATGAATTGAATGAATTGATTTTCGATGCGCCTATACCGACTACGGAAACGATCAATGGTAATTTCACTGTGCCCTCAAATGTGCAGGATGGCGTTGTAAGATTGCGCGTGGCGATGCGCTATACAACAGGTACATCTCCGGTTGAGCCAACATATTGTGGCGCCTGGGCGTACGGTGAAATTGAAGATTATTGCGTGACGTTGGATCATGTGGTTGGTGTCGAAGAAAAGACTGATCGGAGATTTTTGCTGTACCCAAATCCCACAACCGGAGAATTGACATTTGAATTGAATAGCATTCAGGATTCAGATCCCATCTCGATTTCATTTGTCAGCATGGATGGATCGATTGCCCTTGAGAGGAATAATTTTCACGGGAAAAAAATGGATGTGTCTTCTCTTTCACCCGGCATATATTCAGTTGTTATTCGCACTAAGAATGAATGTGTGGTGAAAAAAATCGTGCGTCAATAATATTTTATTTTGGAAGTCACCACCGTTCATCTGGAGCAGGCTGCGAATCAAAAAATAGAAATTGATCCGGGGTTTCGCATTCAACTAGACATCAAACGACTTGATCTGATACATCCTGAGATCAATGGAAATAAGTGGTTCAAGTTAAAGTACAATCTGGAAAAAGTATTGGCCGCAGATCACAAAACGATCCTGACATTTGGTGGACCTTATAGCAATCACATTTTTTCTGTGGCATCTGCGGGAAAGGAATTCGGTATAAAAACGATTGGAGTAATCAGAGGAGAGGAACCAACAGAATGGAGTCCGACTCTTTTACATGCAAAAGAATGTGGTATGCGGCTGGAGTTTATCAACAGACTTGCCTATGCAGAAAAGGACACAGAAGATTTTGTCGGATGGCTGCATGAAGAATATGGATCATTTCACCTGGTACCGGAAGGTGGATCGAATTACCTCGGTGTGAATGGCTGCATGGAAATTCTCACGCAGGAAGATAAAAAAAACTACGACGTGATTTGTTGCACTTGCGGCACTGGTGCCACATTAGCTGGTATACTCTTAAGTCTTGATGAACACCAACGCGTCATTGGATTTCCCGCCCTCAAAGGCGGTGATTTTCTGATGGATGAAGTGATTAAACACATCAAGTATTTTTTGATGAGTGAAGAACTGGCAAATGAATTTCGTCCGAAAATTGAGATGATGATCGACTATCATTTTGGAGGATACGGAAAATGGGATCAAACCTTGATCGACTTCATTCTTCAATTTGATAAGCAATACGACATTCCACTTGATCAGGTATACACCGGTAAGATGTTGTATGGTCTGATGGATTTATTTCAGAAGAATTATTTTGCAGCTGGAACTCGAATTCTTGCCATTCATAGCGGAGGTTTGCAGGGCAGACTTCCCGCACTTATTACTTAAAGTTAGGGTAAACAAAAAGATCTGCGGCCGTTGACGCAGATCTTTTTGTTTGAAGTACGACGTTGTGTCCCGTCCGGAGTACTTCTTTTCTTTGTTCTCCCTTGTCGCCTTTTAATCCCGAAGGATAACCTTTTGTTTAGACAAGACAAATGAATGTTGAATAATCAACACGAATCTCAAAAATGGTTTGTAAGTAGGATATTGAGGGATGAATGACAGCGAAATGTATTTCGTCGTCAACCGCGTAGCGAAGTATTCTCTTTTAGTCAGTCACAACAATCTTCTCTGATGAGATTATTTTATGGTCTTGTTTGATCTGAATGAAATAGATTCCATTGGATAGATTGCCGCAACGAATGCTGATGGATGATCCGATAAGATGATTTTCTTGATGTACTTGTCGACCGGAAGAATTATAGATGGTCAGATTTGCGTCATTCAATGCACTGTTTGCCTGTATAGAAAATTGAGTGGAAAATGGATTGGGGTAAAACATAAATTGGCTTGTGACAAAATTCTCAACGACTCCATTTGTCGGATAAAACTCATCGGCGCCACAATCAACTATGCTATTTGCTCTTAACTCTCCATCCATGTCTGTTTCATTCAATGATGGCATAAAACCGGGATTGCCACTATTTATGGATGGCGAAGTCGATGTGAGATGAACATCAGGTGTAGAAATATTTGCAGAGAGAAACTGTGGATCACCAAAAATGGAATGCGTATTCGTGTTGCTTCCAGAGGTATAAGAGTTGAATCCTGAATATTCAATACCATTCCAGTCGACAGCTAAATTATTAGCACCGGATTCACAGTAGAAAGTATTGTAATCAAAAAATAAATCAGGTTGGCTCAAATCAGCATATGCTAGAATATCATCATCTGTTGTGTAAAAAATATTATTGTCGATCGTACTGTTTTCGCTGTAAGAAATATAGAGTTCACCATTGCCGGAATGTGAATAATCATTTTGAAAGCATGAATTATTCCTGATCGTAGTGTTGGTCACTTTTCCTGAACCATCCGGATAGTCGAAGCCTCCAAGAGCGATGGCGCAAATTTCATTATCGTACAGCACATTATTTCGAACAATGATGAAATCAGCAATTTTCCCTACATTTTCACAACCCACTTCAATGCCAAATCCATTGTGATAGGAAATGTTGTTTTCGACGGTAATGATTTTCCCTCCATCAATATAAATTCCTCCACAGGTGGCATAAGGAGATATGCAATGATGCGCAACATTATTTTTTACCAGACCATTTCTTGCCTGATCATTTGCAGGATCAGGACAAGTGCCTTCGTGACCTATGACTACAATACCGATATTAGTTAAGTCATGCACTGTATTTCCTGTAACCATAAATCCATCGACATTTCCATTCACTGCGATGCCTTCGCTGTAGCCTAATCTGCAATTGTAGAGCTCATTATTTTCAATTTTTAAATTGGTAATTGCAGTTGTTTCGTTGGTGCCATATACAATGATTCCTTGTGCATTTGTATTCTCATTGACAGTTGCATTTGGGTTGGAAGAAAAGTGGATGTCATGAATGACGCAGTTTTTGATCGTGATGTCTGACCCGGCACCTTCAATCAAAATACCTTGCGCATCAATTTGGATATTGTTTTTCATTTCAAAACCATCAATCGTGATATTGGATTTATCCGTAATTGTTATGATAGCAAGTTGCAAAGTATTTCCGGCAGCATCGATGACAGGTGAATCGGATGAGTAATTCCTTAGGTAGATATTGCTTAACGGGATGGATATGGATTCTGTGAATATGCCAGACAACACATTCAACGTATCGAAAGAATCAAGTTGATTAAGTCCGAATTGAATGGTGAGCCAGGGCAGTGCAATGGTGCCTGGATTGGAGTTGTCTCCATTTGGAGACACGTAGTGATTAGTTTGACCAGAGGTAAATATTGAACTCACACAGAACGTAATGATTAATGATACTATCTTCATCGATATTGATATTTAGTGCTGTTTAAGATCTGCAAGATGGAATAAACAAACAATGAGAATGGTTAGCTGAACTGAATTCAAATGAACCGTCTTTGTTCAATTTTTCATTCATAACAATAGGGTTCGTTATTCTCAATCATTTTTCTGATATTTTCCAATACTCTGTGCATGTAGATCTTCCAAAAGGTCTTACCAAATATCCAGTTCAAGGGATACAACAAAACCACATCCGAATGAAGCGTGTAGGTGTATTCGATCAGAATTTTGTTCGGTTCAAGTTCTGTTGTTTGCCATTCTCCGACAAATTTCGAAAACCCCAACATCGATGACTGAAAATCGCTGACTTCAATTTTCCAATAGTTGTTTTCCACGCGTTCTATGACTTTATCAACGGATGCCCAGCCGCCTTTCTGTGAAAGTGATTTAGCTACGAATACCTTTTTACTCTGTCCGGGCTTACCCCAGTGTTCATCTTCACTGCAATGTGTCACTTTAGGCATGATTCCAAATCCTGTATGCACTTTTGAAACATCACAAAGCATTGGTGTCTTAAAAGCTTTTTCCAGAGAGCAATGGTAAATGGTGTTGATTTTAATTGTTGTTTTCATCAATATTGAGCAGTTTGAGAATGATTTATGGAGTTGCATCGTGTCCTTTCATACGAAGTTGGACGAATCAGTTGGATTACTGCACTTTTTTGGGTGACTCATAAAACGATATTAAAGATGAGCAATGATTTTGAGTTTGAATCAAAAAAATACTCAGGAACCATACTCCTCTTTCCCGTTTTCATTCTCATTCTGTTGAATTCCTAACAACCATCCGCACTGTTTGCCGACTCTTGTGTTCCAATAAAATTTCTTTGTTTTTAGTCAGCATAGCAATGGTCTTTTCATCCCAATGTCTGACAGTGATCAACGTAAGATTTTCATTGTAACGAACCTGATAATTTTCTTTTAATACTTCAAATAGTTTTTCAAGTTTGTAATCATCTTTATCCACTACGATGGAAAAACTGATGGCAGAATTTTCCATCAGACTGATGCGAATTCCAAGCTGCGACAAAGTCGAAAAAATCTCTTTGAGATTGTCTTCCACAATAAAACTAAAATCTTTAGGCGTGATAGAAACGAGGACCTGATCTGCCTTGAAAATGTAACTGGGCACGAGATTGTCGTAGTCCATATTTTCCTGTATCACGCTGCCGGCAGCTGTGGGATCAAGAAATGACTTGATATAAAGCGGAATGTTTTTATTTTGAAGTGGCTTGATGGTTTTAGGATGAATCACACTCGCTCCATAGTACGCCAGTTCAATCGCTTCCCGAAAGGAGATTTTATCCAGTTTCACTGTGTCGTTGAACCATTTGGGATCTGCATTTAGCATACCTGGAACGTCTTTCCAGATTGTCACGCTTTCGGCGTCAAGCAGGTAAGCCATAATGGCTCCGGTGAAATCAGAACCTTCACGACCGAGTGTAGTGGATAATCCTGTTGAAGTAGATCCGATAAATCCCTGGACAATGACAATGTTTTTTTTCTCTAAGACCAGTCTAATTTGATCCGTGCTTGCGGCGCTGTGCACCCAATTCACACGCGCATCACGAAAGCGATTGTCAGTACGAACAATTTGTCGCGCATCCAACCAGGCGCAAGAAAAATTCTGCGACTGAAGATAGGCTTGTAGAATTGCAGTAGAAATGAGTTCTCCAAAACAAACCACCTGATCATATTCCAAGTCGAAATTCTGCGAACATGGTTCAGCGAGTTTTTCTTCAAGTGCATCAAACTGATGGTGAACGGCAATCATCGATGCAGAGTTTTCATCAAAAAGCTCTTTGGCGATTTCGAAATGATAGTCTTTGATTTTTTGCAGTTCTGATTTGTAGTCTTGTTTGTGAAAACGAGCGTTGTGAATGATCTCAAGACTATTGGTAGTTTTCCCCATCGCGCTGATGACCACAACTAATTTATCACCTTCGTAAAGCTGGAGAATTGAGGCAACGTTTCTTACCGCATCTGCATTTTTTACAGAAGCACCTCCGAATTTGAAGACTTTTACGCTTGTAAAAGTGTTTGGGTCATCAGTCATATTTTGTAGTTGAAATCAGTCCGATTTCAGACTGAAAGATTCTTGGACAAACTTCGCAATTTCAAAAGAAATTTCAATTCCGAATTGAACCTATTGACTTAGAGCAATGACCAAAGCAATGTTCACCCCCAGCGCTATTCCCCAATTTGTCCAGACTTTTCCTTGTTTGGTTTTTTTAGCTTGTTGAGTATAACCGCGATGATAGTCGGGTGTTTTCATTAATTCCGGAATCGGGTAATGAAGATTGATTTCTTTTGGTTTAGTTGACGAACAGGCAATAGCCGGAATTAAGCCAACCAGAGGAGACAAGAGGCTCACCACCAATGTTGTTGTACCTGCCGGTCTGTAGCCTTTGTAATATTTTTTTGCGTCCCCAACTCCCTGCATGTAAGTTGGAATAATCTGATGCTCTAAAGGCATTGAATAATCTTCTTTAATAGCAGGCGTTTCATTAAAAACATCCTTAGTTCCATTTTGATACCGGATAGAAGCAACCTCGGTTTTCAGAATACTGAAAGTCGGCCCGTCCTGGTTATCAAACTTTTTGTATTTGATTTCATAAACACCCACTTCAAGAATAATAGCTTGAATTTCCTCATCGCTTTTCGTCGTGAGTGTATCTTGTCCAAAACAGGGCATTATGCAGATGAAAGTTAGAAGTGTGAGAATAAACTTTTTCATGGTGAGGAATTGAATTTGGTTTAGTTCAATAAGTGATGTAAATAGTGTTTTTGGTAACCCGTTTACATGAAGCATCTAAATTGAAATGTTCATGATCGTACAAAATGGGTGATCGCAAATTAAATACGGAATGAGTCAATTACCATACTTCTAGGTGAGGAGGAAGTATAAAATTAATCGTCCGTGATTTAAATTCATGGTAAAGATTATCGCTAAGCCGGAATTCTGAAGTAAACTCTTATTGAAACATATTTCCTATTTGTTCCTTTGTAAGTTTTCCATTCACCCATTCATTATCGAGGATAGCATTGTATTTTCGGTAAAAATTCAAGGCTGGCTCGTTCCAGGCAAGCACTTGCCAGGCCATGCTGGCGTAATTATTTTCAAGCACAAGTGCACAACAGCGTTCGAATAATTGATTGCCGATACCATTGCCACGGAACGATTCCCGGACTACAATGTCTTCGAGGTACAGCATTTTTCCTTTCCATGTAGAATAGCGGATGAAGTGAATGGCGATTCCGACAATGACTTCGTTACTTTCAGCGACCAGTAATCCGAAAGCAGGATTTGGACCGAATCCGTCTTCGATCATGGATTCTTCCGTATTCGTGACTTCCAGGGGCGCCCGTTCATATAATGCAAGCTCACGCACAAGTTCAAGCACCGCCGGGACATCGGTTTTTATCCCCTCTCGTATATGGAAGTCTGTCATGCCGCTAAACAACAACGATTTTGCTGGTTTCATGCACGGGAGATCAATTTTTTCTTTGAATTGACCAAATGCACCGCAGAGTGAGTTCAGCCTTTACATTTGCGGCATGTCAAGTGTCAGATTAGAAAAAATAGGTGCGCTGATCAAGCGCGAATTATCGATGATTTTCCAGCAGAATATGAATACCATGTTCAGCGGAATGATGATTACTGTTACGAGTGTGCGTGTATCCCCTGACATGGGTCTGGCTAAGGCTTACCTCAGTTTTTTTCCTACAGAAAAAAAGGAAGCAGGTCTCAAGATTGTGGATGAAAAGAAGATGCATATTCGGAAAATTCTTGGCGATAGTGTCGGTAAGCAAATTCGAAAAATTCCCGAATTGAGTTTTTACATTGATGATTCTCTCGACTATTTTGAGGAGATCGACAAACTTCTGAAAAAGAAGTAAGCACTCTTGAACGTTTCATTTTTCATAGCAAGAAGACATTTATTCGCGAAAAAATCACGCGGAATCATCAATCTCATCTCCATGATTTCGATGTTGGTGGTGGCTTTTATCACGGCAGCGATGATTTGTGTGATGAGTGCATTCAATGGCATCGACGACTTAGTGAAGAATCTGTTTGCAAATTTTGATACTCCGCTAACCATTGTTGCTGCCGAGGGAAAAATGTTCCCTGACTCGCTTATCACCGATCAGGTCATCCAGAGTGTTGAAGGTATAAGAGGACTGAGTAGAGTGATAGAAGAAGATGCCTGGTTGAATTATGCGGATCACAACGCTGTGGCGACCATCAAAGGAGTCGAGAATAGTTATCTGGAGTATTCGCCGATCGACAGCATGATTTACGAAGGTGAGTTTTTGTTGAATGATGATAGTTTTTATTATGCTGTTGTTGGATTGGGTGTTCGCAGCGAATTGTACATGCCGCTTTTTGATTATGCACCAACCGTTATGGGTATCAATGCTCCGGTTCGCGGCAAGAAAATCTCGCGTCATCGGGAGAATGCGTTTGTTCGTGAATCGGTCAATGTTAGTGGCGTTTTTTCGGTCAATGCGGAACTTGATTCAAAATATGTCATGGTTCCGATTGCGTTTGCGCGAGAACTTTTCGGAATGGAAAATGAGATTTCATCCATTGAAATATTTTTGAAGGATGATGATGACACGGAAAGGATAAAGAGTGAGCTACAATCCAAATTACCCGCAGGTTTGAAAATTACAACGCGCTTTGAGAAAAACGCATTGATCTACAAGACGAATGCTTCCGAAAAGTGGGCGACCTTTCTGATTCTCCTTTTTATTCTTCTGATTGCCTGTTTCAATATCATTGCATCCCTTACGATGTTAATTATTGAAAAAAAGAAGGACATCTTTACCTTGAGCAGCATGGGTGCAAATTCAATAAGCATTGAAAGAATTTTTGTGTACGAAGGTCTACTGATCAACCTGATCGGCGCTATGCTTGGCGCCATCATAGGACTCGGATTGTGTTTCTTGCAAAAGACATTTGGATTGATTGCCATGGAAGGAGCGATGGTGAGTTCGTATCCGGTCAGCATCAAATGGCTGGATGTGACGGGCATTCTGATCACTGTTGTACTCGTTGGGTCAACTTTTTCCGCCACCCTTGTGCGATTGCTCGTTCGTCGTTTTGCAAGTAATGCGATGATGAAAGTTGAATGATTATAAAATGCAATTCATAAAATGCACATCATAAAATGAACACATTTTCGTTCAGCGAAAAACCAGTCAAAATGAAAAAAGTAATCATCATCATATTTGTAGCAGTTTTCATGCAATCCTGCACAGAGCTTGCATTCAGGAATGCAATGCCGATGCAGGGTACTGATATTATGGAGTTTCCTGAAGAAATGCAAGGCACTTTTCTGAGCATGCTTGAATCAAAAGACACCATTGTGATTACTGCAAAAGATGTCAGTGGCGACAAATTCCACATTGATGACCACAACGTGTTGCGGAAATTTGGTAAGTACTACATCTGCAATGAAAAAAAGTCAGACAGATGGGTGATTGGTGTGATCCGCCCACAAGGACATCGCGGATTTACCGTCTATCGGTTTGATGTGGAAGAGAGTAAAAAGCGTGAGGCCATTGCTGGCATCACTAAAGTAGAAGAGGTTCTGGATGAGTCAGGAGGAGTGGATTACCTTCTTGTATCACCTACCGATGCTGAGTTTCGTAAGATGTTGCGTTCAAAAGCATTTATACGCGCAGAGAAATTTCGAAGGGTGAAGGGGTAAATTCCTTCAACAAATTCTTGTCAGAATTCCTTTGGGCGTGAAATTTTAAGCGGGTAGATGAGTTCTACTTTCACGCTCAGCCAAAAGGAAAAATTGAAAATTGTTATACGTATACTGATTATACTCGGCAGCCTTCTGGTGCTGTTAGTTGCGTCTGCATTCATTGTTTTGAGATTTTATGAAGATGATGTGGTGAAATATGCCCTGGAAAAGGCTAAATCAGAATTCACTACTAAAGTTGAAATGGGCGAGGTGGATCTTGTTTTTTGGAAAACATTTCCAAATGCATCCCTTCACTTTACTGATTTGTATATCGAAGAAACGTTTCCGGAAAAGGACACTTTAATTTTTGCCCGTTCAGTCTATCTGGAATTTAGTCTCGTCGATTTGTTCAGAGGAAATTATGACATCCATTCTGTGGATGTAGAAGATGCAAAATGTGAAATGTATCGCAACATTCAAGGCGAAGACAATTGGCATTTCTGGAAGGAAGACAATACCGATACCAGTCAATTTAAACTGGCGCTACAAAAGGTAAAACTCATCAATACCCGCATGATATACGCGGATTATTCGAATGGACTCATCGTCGATTTTTCGTCGGAAAAATCTGTAAGTGAAGGTAATTTTTCAGGCAGACAATTCGAGTTGAAAGCGGATTTGGCCGGTCGTCTTCATCGATTCGAAAGCGGTGATGGTTCATATGCTCCCGATAAGAATTTTAAAGTTCAAGCAACAATCAATGCAGATACAGAAAGGGAAGTTTACACGTTAAAGCAGTGCGAAATATCCATCGAACGTATGGCCTTCATAGTGAACGGAATGGTGAATGCTTCAGAAAAATCTGCTGTAGATCTGAATGTGACCAGCGACGAAATTGATCTGGACGAATTGGTTGAAAGCCTTTCGGAAGAGCAGCGTTCATCTCTTTCAAATTATGATCCGGATGGAGAAGTGAGTCTGGACATTTCAATTAAAGGCGAAACGTATGGGAAGAAAAAACCACTCATCGATGTGCATGGTGTGATCCATGATGGAAGTTTGAAACATCGCTCATCAGGCACCAGACTGGAAAATTTGAGTTGCGATATGCGCTATAGTTCTGGCAGTAAAGTGGATGAATTGCGAATTGCACAAATTCAATGTAATCTGAATGAAGGTTTTGTAAAAGCGAATGGAACCATCCTCAATTTGAAAAATCCGGAATTGAATATCGATGTGGAAGCACAAATTGGCATGGATGGATTGCGAGGTTTTTTTGCGTTGGACACACTTGAAATTTGTCAGGGCCAGTTGACTGCAAATGCGCATGTGGAAGGCAAAGTGAAGTACATCGAATCTGAAAGCGCTTATGATTGGCGGTCACTGCTTACTTCCGGCACTGCAAAACTCGACAACGGATTGTTTCGTTTGAAAAATTCTCACTGTGAATTTGCAGACGTTGCAGCAATCATATTGTTCGATAAAAGAGATGCTACCATCCAGAATTTGTCCGGGAAAGTGAATGGAAGTGATTTCAAACTAAATGGTGATTTGACAAATCTGATCCCTTATTTGTCATCAACGGATGAACAATTGCGTCTGAATGCGAACATGGTCTGTGAGATGATTGACTTCACCAATCTTGTTGAAACAGAAAGTACAACCAGTACAAATAATGCTTACAAATTTGAACTACCACAGCGGATTGAATTCAATCTGAAAACCCAGATAGGCAAATTTGTTTTCAGAAAATTTGAAGCGACGAATATTAAAGGTGTGGCATTGCTGAATAACGGAAGACTCACTGTTGATCCGGTTTCCTTTCAAACGGCGGATGGAAATTTTTCAGCACAGATTGTAATGGAACGGGCGGCTGAAGATTTGTATCGCCTCAATTGCCTGGCACAATTGGAAAGCATCAATGTCCAGAAACTATTTACTGAGTTTGAGAATTTCAATCAGACTTTTATTCAGGACAAACACCTCAAAGGTGAAGCTAATGCCACAGTCCAGTTTCGCGCAATGTTGACTACAGCGCTCGAATTGGAAACGGATAAAATGGAAAGCATCATTGATATTGCAATCTTGAATGGTGAGTTGAACAATCTGGAGGCGCTGCAGGAAATAGCAGCATTTGTCAAGTCCAATAAATTGGTTGCGCCGTTCGTGGACGAAGAGAAGTTTGCAGAGCGAATGAAGAATATTTCTTTCTCCCGACTCGAAAATGTAATCGAAATAAAGGATCGGATGATCACGATTCCGTTAATGGATATTCGAAGCAGTGTGATGGATATTTCGGCCAAAGGAGAACATTCTTTTGACAATGTTATTGATTATGCCATAGGATTTAATTTGCGGGATGTGTTGGTGAAAAAGCAAAAAGAATGGCAGGAAGTGGATGATGGACTTGGCAAAAGATTGTTTGTTTCTATGAAAGGAACAACAGAAAATCCTGTCTATGGAATCGATAAAGAACTGGCGAAAGAAGTGCGGCAAGAGGAGATGCAAGCCGAAAAGCAGAATGTAAAAGCCTTGCTGAAGGAAGAGTTCGGATTGTTCAAACGTGACAATTCCATTGGTAATTATAAAGAAGAAACGAAACCGGTAACAGGTAGTACGACTACGCTGGAGTGGGAAGAATCAAATACTAATGTTGAGAAGATCCCGGCAAAGGAGAATGATCAAAAAGCGGTTGACCCACCGAAGGAAAACCCAAAGGATCCCGAAAAGAAAAAGAAAGTTCCGAAATGGCTGGAAGAGAAAAAGTGAACTCGAAAATGTCTTGTATGATCAAGTGTTTAATATCTAATATTGTCGCGTGAATTCAATTGAAACACAAGACCTGGTCGTTTCCTGGGTAAAACTTTACTCAGCAGATTTACATCTGTGGGCGAAACGTAAAACCAGAGATAGGGAGGCGGCGGAAGATTTGGTTCAGGAAACGTTTATTGCTGCTCTCAAAGGAGCTGAAAAATTTGAAGGTCGAAGTAATCCGCGAACATGGTTGTTTGGTATTCTCAACAATAAAATCAATGACCATTTCCGAAAAAGCAGTGCAGGCAATTCCAGAAGTAAGGATTCAGAATCCATTGGGATCATACATAGCATGTTTGACGAAAGCGGACATTGGAGAAAATCAGAAGTTATTGGGAATTGGGATGAGAATGAATCACAACTATTGGATAACGATGAATTCAATGCAGTTTTAGAGGCATGTTTGAATAAGTTGCCTTCGCAATGGGGCGCATCAATTCAATTGAAATATCTGGATGAACGTAACGGAGAAGAAATTTGTCAGGAATTGGGAATTTCGCCGACTAACTTCTGGCAGATCATTCATCGCGCAAAATTGCAGTTGAGAAAATGCCTGGAATCAAATTGGTTTGGAGGACTCGCAAAATGATGGCATCGTGCAAACAAGCAACGGAATTAATAGAAAAGCGTGAAATCGCCGGTTTGGGTATTTATGAAAAAGTATCGCTGACGTATCACTTGGCCATATGTAAAGCTTGCCGTGCCTATCAGTCACAAAGTCGGATGATTGACGATTGGATCAAATCACAGCAAATGGAAAACAAAAATTCAGAGGAGGATAAAAATCTAGTTCGTAGAATTACGGATGAAATTAGGAAACAACAATAGGCACCAGACTCAAGTAATTCTTCTCAATTGTTTTTCAAGTTGAGACGCAGCCCTCAACATCCTAAAACCTTCTTCGCGATTCATGAATGAATGTCCACGTGCATTGTTGATTTTGCTGATTTCAAATAGCCACTTCCAGTGTTTCCGAATTTCGCGCCATGCAAACCAAATGGAATGTTTAGGATCGTACATATGAGTTGGCTCACTGCCTGCTCCATTCAACTCGATGATGCTGAAATTCAAACCTTGGCTTAATTCGTCAAATGTGCTGTATCGTATGTCAAGTCGACCAAAATAGAATCCGGGAATACTTCTGCATATCGTATTGATCTGTTTGTTCAAGTGATTATTTTTTTTGAATGTTCGGTCGATGAACTTGGCGCCACGTGTATGACTTCCATAGGGAACCAAAATCACATGGTCATCATCTTCAGGTATTTCGTTCATCTTTTCACCAAAGGTTTTTCGAATGGCTTCGAGTTGCAGAAAAGCTCTTTTTTTCTTTCGGACAAGCTGCTCAAGTGTGTTTACTCCATTTCCTGTGACATGTAAAAACTCCTTTTCGACGATACCAGTGATGGTGCCTCTTTCCTGCCCTGGTTTTCTGCAATAGAAAATGCCAAGTTCTTTCGGAAATGGAATGAGCTCTTGTATCAAAAAATTTTGTTCGATTTTTTGGAAATAGATAATGAGATCTTGTTGCGATGAAATTTTTTCAACGCCCAATGCCTTCATTCCGATGTCGGGTTTCGCAATGAAGGGATAATTGATCACTGATTTATGAAGTTGTTGCAGCATCATTTCAATTCCGTTTTGCAGCTCTATCAGAATCGTTTCGGGTATCAGATGTTGCGGAAGTAAATCATAAATTTCTTTTTTTGACTCCATTGCCATTCCACCATTTTTAATAGAGGGATTAGCCGCATTGAAAAAGAACATTGATCTCAGTCGAAGAGAGTAATAGAGCCAAAGTGGTAAGAGTGGAAAGTAAATAACTTGAGTTGGCCAGTATTCCCAGTGCAGCAGTTTATGGAGAAATGAGCGTAATGAATAAAAAATCATACAACGAATGGTTGCTTGAGAGACATAGAGGAAAAAGCTCTTCGGGATGTCATCAGATCGTAGTGAACCATTTCAATCTCTGAAGCATGCAGTTTTGCTTGCGTTATGCTGAGGGTGCGTAAATTGTTTTGGCGATTCATAACAAAACTATTTTCTTGATCTCCATCCTCAAGGTGATGAAATGCAAGAAGGGCATCAGCATTAGGATGTGGGTTATTGGAAAGGAACGAAGTGAATTTTTGCTCGCGCATGTCCCGAACACTTTTTTCATACAATGTAGATGATGACCAAATATGTGTATTGAATGAGTTCAATTCGGAGATATATATTTTTGAGCTGTCCCATCGCAATTCATGCAATGTGCCTGTAAAGCAAACAACAGTGAATGGTTCGATATTCTCCAGATTCAGTGATTCGAATTTTGTTATGGGATTTGGACTGGCTGCAATTTCCAAAAGAATGAGTCCCCGGCTCATGCGATAGTTTCCGAGAGGAGTATGTCTTTCAAAGGCACCATTCAGTAGCACAAGTGCATGTCCGTGTTCAGTGACTACAAACCATGTCCCGCCTGCCTTTGCATCTTTTGGAAAAAGCAATTTTGTATTATTCAGAATAAATTCCGCCGGTTGCAAAGATGCTGGTCTGGAAGTGCTTTCATCTCTGTTGGACGTGAGCATAATTCCAAGCTCCTCACGAACAAAACTTACTGTGCACATTGCATGCGGTATTGAGTTGTTGAAGGAGCCACTCCAAATTCTATTGGTAAATTCATTTGCGTATGCTCAAGCAAAGCAACCTTGATCAGTGCGGCGTGGTGAATGGTGTGTTCCAGATTATACATCACTTCGCGAAAATAGTTGGATTCGATCTTTACTTCGGAGTCTTCGAGTAGATATATAATTTGGATGCTTTTGTTTTCTCGTCGCAAATGTTGGATAATCAAATTGAGATGCTCTAAAGCGAAGGACGAATTTGTCTCCATTCGTTTATCTCGATCTCTTCTGTCATAACAAACATCTCCCGTGTGATAGCCTTTCATGAGACATTGAAATAGTTCAATGGCATGTCGTGTGTGTTGCCCGATGGTGCCTCCGGATAGCGCACTCGTGGCTTTTGAGTAGGTATGATCCGGCATCATTCGAAGAACCTGACTAAGTTGTTCAAGAGTGGAAATGGTGGATTTAAACATATCGTTTTGAAAGATGAATGGGAAAAATTCTGATGAAAAATATTTTAAGAAAAATGTAGGCCGCGAGTAAAAAATAAACAGTGCCCATCAAATATGAAATGAATTTTTTGTAATCCGTAACATGCTGAGTAAGCTCTTTACCTGCAAGGATGAAAAGAGTCATTACGCATAATGTAGCAAGTCCGATTCCGGAAATGTAAGACAACACATTAAATTTCTCTTTTGTAAGTAATCGCTTCTCCTTTAAGTGCAAATTCCAACCGATCCAGAATGGAATCTGAAAGGGATTGGTGGCGCTAAGGACTATGCCAAGCGCAAATGCAGATGAAGCGCTAATAGTTGGATTGAAATTTTGAATGACAGTTTCAAAAGCGTTGTTGAAATTATACACGACAAGTGTGCAAAGAAGAAAACAAGCAGCAAGTCCCAGGTATTTTCGCAAAGTGGGTTTAATGGATGCGACTCGTACATTCACAAAGGAAGTGAGAAACGCCACAATGATCAATTCAACAACAGTCGCAACGAGAGCAAAGATCAATGCAGATTTTATGTTTTGCTCTGCGGCTATCTGAAATGCAGTCGCATTCAATGAGCCAAGTGGCAATGCACCGATGAAACTAATTGTAAAACCGGCAATGAATATTTTCCAATATGCGCCCAAAACTTTCAGTTTGTTTATTTTTAGTGGAATGAATGAGTGTGTCGAATATTTCCTATTGAGATCAGGCAAACTTTGAGTTTTTAAATGGCAATGCCGAAAGTATGACCTTGCGATAGAGAACAATCAATATCGCACAGCATAAGAAGGAAATAAGAGCGAGAATAAACAACAGGCCTCCATCACTTTTTACAACGATGCCAAGTATAGTTAGGTGAGATAGTATTGCTCCTGCCATGACCCCTGCACCGATAATTGCACCAAGCCAAGAGGTTCGTGGTATCAATAGCAATATGGCAGCGAGTAATTCTGCGATACCTGAACCAATCCGACCCCAAGGCTCGATGTGTAGAGTGGAGAAAATGTAGACAGATTCCTCACTCGCGGAAAATTTGAAGAAGAGCGTCTGAAAGAAAATGGCAGCAGGAATAATCCTGAGCAACCAGAGGACAAGACTTGTTTTCATATTATTGATGGATGAATTTGTACCAGTTCTGGTCGGCGCGTGTTTTCAGGTTTTTCTCATCAGCATTCCAAAGCGGGAGTGTGTTGGTGAAATAGGCATTGTAAAAAAGATAGAGTTTGCCATTGACTATTTTAAATGTTTCGGGATCGATCTCTACTTTTTCACCTGATTTGCCCATCGCATATGCACACCATCCACCATATTGAGGCTCGAAATTCGACGGGTTTTTAATGAATAGATCGCGATTTGCGATGGATGAGAAATAGTAAGGCACGCCCTGATAGTTCCAGCCAAATTCTTTTTTGCCTTCTATGGCTTTTCCTGCATTGAAATAGGCGACAGCATCATACCCCTGAATAGCGATGTCATCTTCCAGATTGTAGTTGATTAATGACGTCTGTGCAAATGATACGGAAGCTTCGATCCCAAAAACGATGACGAATGTGATAATTTTGAAAGGCATAATAGTCTGATTTTACTTTTAGTGTTGTTATCTGACCATTCCTGACAATTGACACCAATAATTATTTTCAACGGAATCTATAGTTCTATGTTTGTGCCATGACTTCTTTGCCGACAAAATTTTGCGAAAGAATAAAAATTCAATTTCCTGGTGAAGCTGATGCTTTGATTGAATCTCTTGGTTGGCCTGCTAAGACTAGTGTGCATATTCATCAGAAAAAGGCACCTGAATTGTGGTCGAATGAGCAGCAAGTGAAGTGGTATTCGAGTGGACGAATCTTAACTGAACGACCATCTTTTACGTTTGATCCACTTTTGCATGCCGGGTGTTATTATCCGCAGGAATCATCTTCTATGATTCTCCATCATATTTTAGTTGAAATTTTTGAGAAGAGCGACCATAAAACATTTCTCGATTTATGTGCTTCACCTGGTGGAAAAACTTTGGTGCTTTCCGAATTTGCAGGAGAGAAGGGAAGGGTCATTTCAAACGAATTGAATCGAAGCCGCAATCAGGTTTTGAAGGAGAATGTGGTTAAATGGGGCGCACAAAA
>JANOVT010000020.1:0-2460 GCA_031417525.1 Flavobacteriales bacterium
GTGAGTTTAGGGGAGTATATGAAGGGGTTGCCGGTGGAGTATTAGTGAGCTCTTGAGAATCGGAAGGCTTCTCGCCACATGGTGGTTAACAGATTCGCGCGGATTGAAACCCGGATTTGCGCGGATTTTTTTGTTTCTCGCGGAAGGCGAGGAAATAATACCTTGCAAACGAGGTCTCGCTGTAGAGACGTTGCACTGCAACGTCTCCCAAGGACCAACTTCGAACCAGCAAATAAACTCTTCTTATGAAATCAAGAAGAACAATCATGTGTTGAACAGTCGATTTGAATTCACCCATTTTGAACTTCCAACGAATGCTGTAGACTTTGTCCACATTCAAGCAGAAAGGCAGATTATTATCTTCATAATTTCTACTTCGCAGACGTTGCAGTGCAACGTCTCTACAGGCGAAACGACGATTGAACATTAAAACAATTGCACCCCTTTTTTCTCAGGGTAAAACGAACTCGAACCCATCGGCCTGGTGTTTTATGCACTAGGCTGGCACCTCATCGGTTGGTGTCACCTGCGCAACGACTATCGTGATTTTCGCATTGCCCGCATCACCGACATGGAAAAGCCGTTTGAGAAAAAAGATCATGTGAGTTTAGGGGAGTATATGAAGGGGTTGCCGGTGGAGTATTAGTGAGCTCTTGAGAATCGGAAGGCTTCTCGCCACATGGTGGTTAACAGATTCGCGCGGATTGAAACCCGGATTTGAGCGGATTTTTTTCTCGACGTCATAAACCTCTGCGAAACTTTGCGCAATACTCCGCGAAACTCTACGGTTAAAAAACTCTGTGCGACTCTGCGCAACTCCGCGGTTAAAAATTTTCTTCCTAGCTTGCGTTCGCGCATGAACACAGACAAAGACCTCATCAGAAAATACAACGTTCCCGGACCGAGATATACCAGTTATCCTACTGTACCTTATTGGGATGAAAAGGCTTTCTCTCCTTCCAGATGGCAACAGAATGTGCATTTATCATTCGAACAAAGCAATGACTCGGAAGGAATCAGTGTATTCATCCACCTTCCCTTTTGCGAAAATCTCTGCACGTTTTGTGGATGTCACAAACGCATTACGAAACGACATGATGTTGAAGAGACCTATATCGATGCTGTGCTCGCCGAATGGAAACTTTACCTCGATCTGTTGGAAGAAACGCCCCGTATCCGTGAAATTCATCTGGGTGGCGGCACTCCGACATTTTTTTCTGTAGAAAATCTCACACGACTTATCAGCGGGATTCTTTCAACTTCTATTCTGACCGATCACTACGAACTTGGATTCGAAGGTCATCCATACAATACCACCAGAGAACACCTGCAAGGTCTTTATGATCTTGGCTTTCGCCGTTGCAGTTTTGGGGTGCAGGACTATGATCCGATTGTGCAGCAGACCATCAACCGAATTCAACCTTTTGAAAATGTAAAAAACGTCACCGAATGGGCGCGTGAAATAGGATATATTTCTATCAGTCATGATCTTGTTTTTGGATTACCGAAACAAACCTTGGAGAATGTTTTGGAGACTATCCGCAAGACAGGAGAACTCAGACCCGATCGACTTGCATTTTATAGTTACGCTCACGTGCCGTGGATCAAAGGTGTCGGACAACGAGGATATGATGAAAATGATTTACCAAAGGATGAAGTGAAGCGTGAATTGTACGAGCAAGGCAAAGAACAACTCGCTTATCTCGGATACGAAGAAATAGGTATGGATCACTTTGCGCTTCGCACCGATTCTCTTTATTATGCAATGGTGGACAAAAAACTGCATCGAAATTTTATGGGATACACATCCGGTAAAACGCAATTGATGATAGGCCTGGGAATGTCGGCCATCAGCGATAGCTGGTACAGTTTTGCTCAGAATGAAAAAAGCGTGGAAGAATATGAAGCCAGGGTGAACAGAGGTGAACTACCTGTTTTTCGCGGACATCATCTTACCACAGAAGACCTCATCATCCGTCAACACATTCTCAATATTATGTGCACTTTCCAAACGAACTGGCACACGCATGAAATGCAGGTTCCCGTTCTAAAGGATCTGAAAAGTCGTTTAAATCCATTGATCGATGATGGTCTGGTGGAAGTATCAGCCGAAGAATTGAGGGTCACTGAAAAGGGAATTCCATTTGTAAGAAATGTTTGCATGGAACTCGACGCCCGGATGAAGGCTGGTCGCAAGGACGGGCAAGTTTTTTCGAAAACGATTTAGAATCTGTGTCTTATAGCGTAAGGACGACTTGAAAATATTCATTTGGTTGTCCGTCTGGGGCTTGAAACCACAAAGGCCTCCAAGAAATTTCACGCCGAGTAGGCAAAGGGGAGTTTCACCCCTAAGCCTCTCACAGAACCGTACGTGATAGTCTCCCATCATACGGCTCGTGCTGTTTGATAAGATTTCGTCCCATAGTTTGAGTTCCAGTGTTTGAATAGAAAGGGCTTCTT
>JANOVT010000021.1:0-4566 GCA_031417525.1 Flavobacteriales bacterium
GACAAAATAAAATTTGATCCAATACCAATCGAAAAGTACATGGATGGATTTAAAGAACATCAAATCAAGAGACTAAAACGGCAAGCGCAAAATCTTGGTTTTCAAGTAGTAGGAAATTAGTTACTTAAGAGAAAAAAAGAATGGAAAGAAAAGAAGAGAATCCAAAATAATAAGCTTCTCCTCTCATGCGCAATGAAATCTACGCCGTTAATCCGGTTAAAATACTCGGATGCACAGATCAGTGAAATCGACCTAAAGTCGTTTTTGCTGCTCTTTATAATCAGCAATTTTTCTACAAAAAATAAATTGCTTGCAGAAACTAAATTTGCCTCATGGATTTTCTTCAACAACAAAAACTCGACGACCTGTTTTTTGAGGCCGATCGTTTGATTAAAGAACAACGTATTACAGAAGCCATCACCACTCTGGAAGCCATCCTTATGGAAGCGCCGGACTATGGCAAAGCATACAATCATCTCGGTTGGATTTACGACAGTAAATACCGCAATTATCAGATGGCCGCGGACCATTATCGCAAGTGCATTTTGTACACTCCAGAGTATACGGCAGTGTATCTCAATTTTTCGATTACACTTTCCACTTTGGGCCAATATGACGAGCAGGAAAAAATGCTCATCAATGCATTGACCATTCCCGGTATCGACAGAGCGACGATTAACAATGAGATCGGTATCATGCACGAGCTCAAGGGCGATTATGAATTCGCCATCGACTCGTATAAAACCGCCATCCGATATAGCCTTGTAGACGCCAACGTAGATTTATACACCGGTTCCATTTCGCGTTGCAGAAAAAAGCAAAACCTGTTATCGCTCTGATTTCATGAACGTAAATAAAAAGAAACAAAAACTTCAGGGATTTGTCGTTCAGACCTCGCTTTTTCCGGGTTCTAAAAGCGAACATGAAGGCTTTATGCTGGAATATGGCAACAAATTCGTCCGACTGCGAATGAAAGGTGAGAATCCTTTTGAGAGTGAAATTCTCAGTCACTACCTTAATGAAGAAGTAGAAGTAGAAGGCTTTCTGATGCATAATCTATTTCTGGCCGAAGAAATCAGACGCATAAATGATTGAATGCCTTTTTCCATAGCCGAGAGTGGTTATTTTTGCGCTCCTTTTTTAATAGAGTGCAGCCATATGATCAAGGTTATACTTTATAGGAAGAGCGCAGGAATCAACAAAGTTCAGCGGTCATTTAAACTGCCTACTGCCAACTAATTCCTGCATGCTGTATAGGAGAGATGTCAGAGTGGTCGATCGAGCACGCCTGGAAAGTGTGTGTACTGAAAGGTACCGAGGGTTCGAATCCCTCTCTCTCCGCAACCAAAACAAATGAAGTAAATCCGGATTACCGGATTTTTTCATTTTATGACTATCCTGAAGTCTGAGGCGAAGCCTCAAGCGAAAGGATAGTCCTAAAATGAAAAAACAGCGATAGCGATGTTTGCTTCATCTGTTTTGATTGTGTCTTATCACCTTTAATGGGATCATGAAATAATCCCTCTCTCTCCGCACAAGAAATTGCGAATTAAAACGCAAAATCGCGCAAAAGCCCGTCAAACAAGTGTTTGAAGGGCTTTTTTATTTTTGGATAACCGCAACGAAATGCAGCATAACACAACGAAATAATCTTTAAGCGAGCGCAAAACGAGCATGTTTTAGGTTCGGGAGAAAACACGCTCGCATGAATCGTTGGCTGAAAGACTATTTTTTTTTTTGCAAGCCTCAACCATCGGGTCCATTAAAACTGCACAACAAGTGTATATTTGATATTATTAATTAACCACTACCACTCTTCAGGATTTCATGATGTATTCAGAAAGAAATCCTGTCGTTTGCTCTGAAACATGTCAACCAGGCTAATCATAACTACATGTTGTATACTGTTTGTGCTATGCGGTGCTGCGCAAACATACACGATGCCAACCAGCGGTATCGCCGGCGAGTATGTGGGCGCATGTGAAACAGCAACGTGTACCGGAACATTCACGGATAATGGTGGTGCGGCAGCGAATTATTCAGATAATATCAATGCGATCTACCGCGTATTCTGTCCGAATGCAGCAGGCCAGTGCGTGAGTCTCACATTCAATTCTTTCGGAATGGAAGGCATGGTGGATCCACCCGGACCCAATCCGCTTGACTGCTATTATGATTACCTGTTGATAGGCAATGGGGCTACTCAGAATTCAGCCGTGATTGACCAGGCTCCTTCAAGTGCAGCGAGCACTACAGGCAGAATCTGCGGAACACTTGCGGTTCCATTCACTTACACAGCATCCAATCCCAGCGGCTGTCTAACGGTGCGAATGACATCCGATTTTATTACGACTGGTATTGGTTGGTCAGCGACTCTTACGTGTGCTCCGTGTGCCGGTGGTCCGACCGGACTGTCGAACAATGATTGTGTCAATGCTACGGCCATTTGTGCCAACACTTCTGTTCCCGGCAATAGCACCGGTCCCGGCATAGTGGCGGAAGCGTGCGGCGGCGGCGGTTGTCCCGCTGGTGGTGAAAATTACAGTAACTGGTATTTGATTACGATTCAAACAGGTGGAACGCTCACATTTACGATAAATCCGAGTGTTGCGGCAGACGATTATGACTATTCAATTTACGGCCCCAATACAGGATGTGGATCATTGGGGCCATCCATTCGATGCAGTGATGCTGGTACAACAGGTGCTACAGGTTTGAGTGCCGCAGCAGCTGATGTTTCAGAAAGTGTTGTCGGTGATGGTTATACTTCACCCCTGAACGTACTTGCAGGCCAGACCTATTATATGATGATCGACGAATGGACACCTACCGGTGCAGGTTATAGTTTGACCTTTGGAGGAACCGCGGTGTTGGGTTGCATCATGACACCCGTTGAGTTGCTGGATTTTTCAGCCCAATATAATCTGGCCAGGCACCAGGTGGATCTGAACTGGTCGACCGCCACAGAAATCAATAATGATTTTTTCGCCGTTGAACGATCGATAGATGGAACGACTTATGAATTGATCGGCGTCGTGCAAGGTTCCGGAACAACTTTGGAAAAACATGAATATAATAGTGCTGATACCAATCCTGTTCCCGGGAGTATCAATTACTATCGCCTGAAACAAGTGGACAACAATGGTGTGTTCGAATATTCTGATGTGCAGGCGGTGATTATTTACGATCCATTATCCAATTTCCATATCGCGCCCAACCCTGCAAAAGAATTGGCCACCTTCTCTTATTACACGAATGCAAGTACCGAGGATGTATTTATTTATGTTCACAATTCGATGGGACAAATAATAAGTACCCAACGTTACAATGCACAACAAGGTACCAATCATTATCCCTTTGAATTGTCCTCACTACCGCATGGAGTATATTTTGTCACATTGCAAACTTCGCTGCATACATACCGGTCAACATTGATCCACGATTTTTGAGTTTCGAAGTACCGTTCTAGTTCAATTTTTATATTCCGTTCTTGAGGATAATATTATTTGCACACCAACATAAAATTAACCGAAGAACGAAGAAAATGAGTATCGTCCAATCTTGGTAATAAGATGAAATTTCTACCTTTCGAGCAATACCGATTCACAACTAAACTTCCTCCAGAAAAAGTATTCGAACTTCTTCAAAACAACCTCCGAACAATTGGTCAGTTACTTTTTACATGGCAACCTGAAAGCGATTTAAAATATGTAGGAAGTGTCTCTTCCAACAAATTCAAAATTTATCGCTTGTCAATGTGGCACAACAGTTTCGGTCCTATTGTGGTTGGTAAGATCAAGGCGAAAGATGGTGGATCGGTTGTCAACATCAACATGAGACTCAACTACGGAGTATTGTTATTTCTTGTCATTTGTTTAACTCCAATGATCTTGGTGGTGGCAGACATCATTACTGAAGTGCTCAAAGGAAAATGTGGATACCCGGTTATGTTTGGTCCACTCATTTTTATAGCAGCCATTTATCTTATGACCATGATCGGCTTTAAACCGTCGTGCAACAAATGGAAAATATTTCTAGCCAGAAAATTGGAGGCAAATTCATCTTCCTGATGTGTGCAAGCATGTGCATGCATGCTTCAGCCAATTTTATTCCTCTTACATTTCATTCTCATGAATATCAAATCAGCATTCGATTACAAGTTTCCGTTGTTCATCACAAAAAATATTCACCTTCATTTTTGAGTATACATTCGTTCTACTTAATAATCTTAATCCTTAAAAAAAATGTTAGTATCAGTAAATCTTTGGAGCGGAACGCTTCCGGCAAACAACACAGGCTATCTATACACTCTGCCGCCTACCATGGCATCGCAAAGAACAGATCTTCTTGTGACTTGGGGCTCATGCTATTTTGACTCTGTAAAAAACCAGTACCAAATTTTTGTAACCATTGGTCCAATAGATCCCACTTTGGCTAACAAAACAACAGTACAAACGGATGGTGGTCAAACTCCCATTACAAGCGGGACAAAAGGATTCTCTCTGAGAACCGGCTGGCCCGGCTATACTGCAACTTCCGCTATATTCCAAATGATCTTCGATTCAG
>JANOVT010000022.1:0-1646 GCA_031417525.1 Flavobacteriales bacterium
CCATTAATTCATTTACTGGATTTCGCAACTTCACACAACATCTTACAAAACAGCACGAGCCGTATGATGGGAGACTATCACGTACGGTTCTGTGAGAGGCTTAGGGGTGAAACTCCCCTTTGCCTACTCGGCGGTTTCAAGTGGATGGGGCATAAAACGAAATCTGAATTTTCATTTACAGAGACACGATTAGGTTGTCTATCCTTTTTGGCACTTTGGCTGTTCCCTCAAACTGTATGTGATTAATCATTGCCCTGTTTCATTCTCCCGATGCTAATTTCGGCACATGAAACTCCGGCCGCTGATTCTTCTTTTCGCAAAAATCTCCCTTGTATTTACTTTCATCGTAGTGATCGCCGGCAGCGTGGTGCGAATGACAGGCAGCGGAATGGGTTGTCCGGATTGGCCCAAATGTTTTGGTCATCTTATTCCACCGACCAGTGATGCTGAATTGAATCTGATGGAGGGTGCATCTTTCGATAAAGGCATGATGATGATTTATCACGACACGTTATGGGTAGCAAATGAAAACTTGAAAGTCAACGGAGGTTTTATTCATGAGCAATGGCATAAATATCCAAAACATGACTACGCAACATTCAACGTGCTTCATACCTGGGTGGAATATGTGAACCGATTGGCGACTGTACTTTATGCATTTCCGATTATGATCCTTTCGGTACTTTGTCTTTTGCTTCTTATTCGGGAAAAGGACAAAATCACATTTTTCCTTGCACTCTTCACGGATATCATGATTGGTTATGAAATCTGGTTGGGAAAATTAGTAGTCGATGGGAACCTCAAGGAAAATTCGATCACGCTTCACATGTTCGGCAGCATTGCGATTGTCTCTTTGTTGTTGTTGATGATTTATCGGCACAGACAAGAGAAGAATCGTATTGTATCAGACAACACATTTAAATCACTTATGCTTGCAATGCTTGCGCTCACTTTTCTCCAGATCATGTTCGGCACACAGGTGAGAGAGCAAGTGGATATCGTTGCAAAAATTTCTTCTGACAGATCTGTTTGGATTGACCAACTTCCAATCATGTTCAAGATTCACCGCAGTTTTTCTATTCTCGTCGGAATAATCGCCATCGTACTTTTTTTGAAGTATAAAAAATTGAGTCAATCCATTTGGCAAGTTGACACCATGTTTTTATTAATACTACTTGAAATTCTGGTGGGAGTTATCCTGAGTTATTTTTCGATGCCTGCGACATTACAGCCAATTCACTTGCTTCTGGGTGTACTTCTATTTGCATCTACATTTTATGGTTATCTGAAAGTCAGAACCTGAATTTTTAGGATGAATGTGTTACGCCGCATGGGCTTGAAACCACAAAGAGGCACGAAGAAAAACCACACAAAGTTCACTAAGAAATTTTCAGGAAATCCGACATCTACCGGAACAGATATTCCCTTTTTTTACACCTGCGGTGCGAATTCTGTCTGCCATCAAATGTCGAAGAACAACTAAAATGATCCGCCGAGCTTTGTGCACTTTGTTTGTGCCTTGAAGTAGTTGGAATAGCAAACTAACTGCATGTTGTAAATGAGATGATACAGAAATTGGATAGCAACAATTTTGAAGTATCGGTGACGCCTTTCAGGAGGGATCACCAAACCGCTTTAAGCTGCAA
>JANOVT010000023.1:0-6396 GCA_031417525.1 Flavobacteriales bacterium
CGGAAGTCCATCAGGGCATACTGCGTATTGTCAGTTTTTAAACAATAGATTCTGCTATAAACGTTGTAATTTTTTGGTAGTCTGTTCGTCTGACGATCAATTCTCTGTTACAACTTAGGATGAATCAGCATTTTGAATTTGTTTTTGAAAAAGTTCCGTATTCAGTATGACTTATTTTCGCGCCCCAATTGACATGAATTTTTCATTCCGGACATATTCTTTATTGCTTTTTTCAATGTTTTTGTTGCTATTCGCCTCCTGCAGCGAGTACAACAAAGTGCTCAAAAGCACTGACATCGAGTACAAATACACAAAGGCTGTGGAATATTACAACAACAGGGAGTATTACAAATCACTGCCAATATTGGAAGAATTGATTGGCCTGACACGTGGATCTCAGAGAGCCGAAGATGTCTATTATTATTATGCCCGCAGCCACTTTGGAGTGAAGGATTATTACTTGGGAAATTATTACCTGAAATCCTTTACGAAGACCTTTTCCAATAGCACCCGAGCGGAGGAGTGTCTTTTTCTTGCAGCCGAATGCAGTTATCAGCTTTCGCCATCTTTCTCACTCGATCAAACCGACACCCGCAATGCCATCGATGAGTACCAGCTTTTTATGGATGCCTATCCAAACAGTAATCTGAGGGATTCAGCGAATCATCAGGTCGAACGTTTGAATTTGAAGCTTGAACGAAAGGCTTATGAAAATGCGAAAATCTACGCGAAAACACAACGATTCAAGGCTGCTTCCTCGGCACTGAAGGATTTTCTGAAGGATTATCCCCAATCCAAATACAGAGAGGAAATTCTTTACCTGGTCGTACTGAGCAATTATTTGTACGCGGAAGGCAGCATTGAAGAGAAGAAATTGGAAAGAATGCGCACTGCAAGTGAAAGTTACCTTACATTTGCCACCGCTTTTCCACAAAGTAAATGGCTGAAAGAAGCAGAGGATTATTACCGGAAAAGCGAAAAACAAATAGATCGACTTACTTCTAAATAAGATTTCCCCCAAGAAATGAGTAACTATAAAAATTCAAACGCTGCAAAAACAACTGTAACCCGCAATACCAGCGAGCTATACAGCAAAGTGGATGGTAATCTTTTCGAAACAATTGTTTTGCTTTCTAAAAGAGCCAACCAGATCAGCAGAGAAATGAAAGAAGAACTTTCCCAGAAATTGGAGGAGTTTGGAAGTCATAGTGACAATCTCGAAGAGGTTTTTGAAAACCGCGAACAGATTGAAATCAGCCGTCACTATGAAAGACTGCCGAAACCGCACAGTATTGCCGTACAGGAATTGATTGATGGTGCTATACACCATCGCTATCCTGAAGAACCACAGAATTGATTTGGTTTTTGCCAGGTAAAAAAATAAAAGATGGTCATGTGGCCATCTTTTCTTGTTTAGTCATGTATTTAGAATCGAATTTTCTGATATCACCGAAAGTTTGTTGAAAGGAAAAAAAATACTGATTGGTATTACGGGCAGCATCGCTGCGTATAAATCGGCGTATCTCGTGCGACTATTGGTGCAGTCGGGAGCGGAAGTACGTGTCGTGATGTCACCCGCTGCATTGGAATTTCTGACACCGCTGACTTTTGCGACGTTGTCAAAAAATCCAGTCCATTCCGACTTTACTGAAAACAAAGATGCCGGCACCTGGACAAACCATGTGGAATTGGCGCTTTGGGCAGATCTGATGCTGGTGGCACCTTTGTCGGCCGGCACACTCAGCAAAATGGCGAGTGGATTGTGCGACAATTTCCTGATGGCGGTCTATATGAGTGCGAAATGTCCGGTGATGATTGCTCCGGCGATGGATCATGACATGTTTTTGCATCCCGGAACACAGGAGAATCTTCAAAAACTTAAGTCTTTCGGACATTTGATTCTGGCTCCGGATGAAGGTGAGCTCGCCAGCGGATTGATTGGAAAGGGGAGATTGGTGGAGCCGGAAACGATATGTGATGTGGTGGTCAAATTCTTTAATCCGGACCTGCCACTTGATGGCATGATAGCAATGGTAACTGCCGGACCTACTTATGAACGACTCGATCCTGTGAGATTTATTGGCAATTTTTCGTCAGGTAAAATGGGGTTTGCCATCGCACAGGAACTGGCGTCAAAAGGGGCCAAAGTGACCCTCATTTGCGGACCTGTGAAGGAGACGATTCAACATCGTTTGATTGAACGGATTGATATTGTTTCTGCAGAAGAAATGTTATTGGTTTGCGATAAATTATTTGACTCTGTTGATATTGCCGTGATGGCCGCTGCGGTTGCAGACTATCGACCTTCTGTTGTGGCAGATCAGAAAGTGAAAAAGAAGGAAGCGAATTGGTCGTTGCAAATGGAACAAACAACTGATATCGCCGCTCGTCTGGGCAAGCGGAAATCAACGAAGCAGATTTTGGTTGGTTTTGCACTTGAAACAGAAAATGAAACGGAAAATGCGGAAGCGAAGCTGACAAAGAAAAATTTCGATTTTGTGGTGTTGAATTCTTTGAATGATGAAGGCGCCGGTTTCGGCACTGACACCAATAAAATCACACTAATTTGGCCGGGCAATAAAAGGAAAGAATTCGGGTTGAAGCCCAAGTCAAAAGTTGCGGAAGACATTGTAGAAGAAATTACATCGCTTATCAGGAAATGAAAAAACTTGTACTCATATTATTGATATTGTCTGCCGCAGGCGCCATACGAGCTCAGGAGTTGAATGCAACGGTTAACATACTGCTACCCCAGCAGGTTATGTCCCCGCCGGAATTGTTCAATACGATGAAGGCAAATATTACAGAATTCATCAACGGCCGGAAGTGGTCGAAAGATCAGTGGGGTATCGATGAAAAAATACAATGCACTTTCCAGATTACCATCGAATCGCAATTAGATGTAAGATCTTTCAAAGGCAGTTTGCAGGTGACAAGCAGTCGCCCGGTTTATAATTCAGACTACAAAACTTCGGTATTGAATATCAATGACCGCGATATCGAATTCGTGTTTCAGGAAAACACGATGATCCAATGGAGTAATGATCAACACCGTGATAATTTAAGCAGCGTGTTGGCTTTTTATTGCAACCTCATCCTTGCTATGGATTACGACACATTTTCTATGGAAGGAGGAACGGACTCTTATCTACTTTGTCAGACCATTATCAATAACGCACAGAATGCGCCTGAGCCGGGATGGAGGAGCAATGAAAAAGGAAGACAAAACAGGTTTTGGCTGATTGAAAATATCCTGACGCAAACGTTCAAGCCTATCCGTGAGTGTCTTTACAATTATCACCGGCAGGGATTGGATAAACTTTATATGAATCCAACCAAATCACGCGAAACAATGACCGAGGCTTTGCTGGAGTTGCGAAACATACACAAGATCAAACCTTCATCATACAACATGCAGGTATTCTTCTATGCTAAAGGAGATGAGATTGTCAATATCTATAAGCCTGTCCCTATGGAGGAGAAACAACCAATCGCAGAATTATGCAAGCTGATTGATCCCGGCAATATCTCAAAGTATGATAAAATGCTACAGTAACGAATTTTGTAGCTGAGATTCATGCTTCATTAATGTCTCTTGTCTGCCAAATTTTTCTTTGATGTGATTTCTGATTCTGACCGACTATTCCTAATTTGAATTGAAAACGCTGGTCCGGAGGACTTTTCATACAATATTCCAAATGTGAATAACTGTATTGGCTTCAGGTGAGTAGAAAATCTGAAATTTGAGGTTTGAATTATTGAATTTTTGAATCATTGAATTGATCTATGCTCAAACATTTGTTTATCTCCAATTATGCTCTCATTGATGAAGTGCAACTTCCTTTTCACAAAGGAATGACTGCAATCACCGGTGAAACAGGGAGTGGAAAATCTATTTTATTGGGAGCGTTTGGTTTATTGCTTGGAGAGCGCTCGGACTCAAAGGCGATGAAGAATGAATTAGTGAAGTGTATCGTCGAAGCTGTGTTTGATCTGGAAGGATATGGTCTCCATTCTTTTTTCGCTGATAATGACCTGGACTATGATGACTCTGCAACTATTCGTCGCGAGATTACTCCAGGCGGAAAGAGCAGAGCCTTTATCAATGACACACCGGTTCAGCTGAACACGTTGCGCTCTTTGGGCGCTGAATTGGTCGATATACACAGTCAGCATGAGAATTCACTTCTGAGTCATCGCGAATTTCAGTTTTCGGTTGTAGATGCTTTTGCGGGTAATTCAGCATTGTGTGCCGAGTTCTCGACTTCATTTCAATCGTTCAAAATCATCAAAAAGGAATATGAGGATGCGCTGGCCAATGAAGCGATGATGCGACAAGAGATGGACTTTCTCCAATTTCAATTGGCTGAATTGGAAAAAGCACAGCTTTCAGAAATCGATCAGCTACAACTGGAAGAAGAGTTAGATACATTGAACAATGCTGAAACCATAAAGTCGACTCTGGACACAGTCTCGCAACTACTCGAAAGTGAATCAGCCGGTGTTTTGCCTTCTCTTTACCAAGTGAAGTCTTCTCTTCAAAAAATTTCTACGTTTAATAAGTCACTCGAAGAATTTGTAACAAGGGTTGATAGTTGCACCATTGAATTACGCGAATTGCATCGTGAAATGAATGCGTTCGGTGAGAATGTCAATACGGATGAAAAACGTGCGATGCTCGTCGGTGAAAAACTTTCACATCTTTATCAATTGCAGAAAAAGCATCGGTTGAATTCAGTAAATGAACTCATTCTTCTGGAAGAATCATTAAGACAAAAGGCGGAAGGATTCGGAAGTTTTGATGAAAAGATTGATTCACTTCAAAAAAAGTTGTCGGACATTACAGCTGAATTGGAAGATCTGGCCAGGAAAATTACGACAACGCGATTGAAAGCCGCGGCTAGTGCACAGAAGGAAGTGAAGCGATATTTCACCGAATTGAGTTTGGATCATGCCGAATTGAAAATTGAAATTACTGAGTCGAAGGATTTTAATTCATTTGGAAAAAATGATATATCATTTTTATTCAGAGCGAATAAAGGTGGACAGCTGTTGCCTGTCAAACTAGTTGCCAGTGGTGGAGAAATTTCACGTGTGATGCTGGCCATCAAAGCTTCGATCTCGAAACATAAAAAATTGCCGGTTTTGATTCTCGATGAAATTGATCAGGGTGTGAGCGGTGAAGTAGGGAAGAAGATTGGTGCAATTCTTCGTGAGATGAGTGGTGAAATGCAATTGCTCACCATCACCCATTTGCCGCAGATTGCCGGCAAAGCGGAACATCATCTGAAAGTCTTTAAAACAACTTCGAAGAATTCAACTTCAACTTACGTGACTGAACTTCAGGGCGAAGAGAGGATCAATGAACTTGCTGAGATGCTTAGTGGAAAGGATGTTTCCAATGCCGCTATCGCTAACGCCCGGGAATTGATGAGTTAGGTGTAATTCCGGATTTAATACAAATCAAAAAGGAACGATCGATAAATGATGTCGGAAGCTTTCTTGAATTTTTTACCGCCATTGAAACTTCTGTCATTGACATTAATTGCTGCTGATTTGCTACTCATCCATCGATAAAACAAACTGTCACTGACCTCGAAAGAATACCTGTATACATAGTCTTTTTTTCCTTGACCTTCAGCGAAAAGTTTTGTCAGTTCAGTAGTCGTAAAATTTTGCCCGTCCAGATTCAAAACAATGGAGGTCGGGCGGAATTGCGAATCTTTCGAACGAACTGAAAAATTACAAACCACGGGATTGGAGTGATTCTTCACTTTGAGATAAGTGTGATCAATTTCAAATTCATCCTTATTGTTCACAGCGTCGTATTCGATCGGGCCTGCGAAACACAATAAACTGTCTTTGCCTTTTGTGAAGATTTGCACAAGATCACCTCCACCACTTGTGCCGGAAGAATTCCTTTTTACTCCGCAAGCAATGAGCAGCAAAGCTGCGAAGAATATCAGAAAGGATCTATAATCGTATTTTCTCATGCAGGTAGGAGGTCATATTATCATAACAGTTTTTTACAGTGACTTCATTTTTTGAAGAGAAATCATAGATGACGAGGATACCACTTTTCACTTCGATGTATGTGAACCTGGCAATGTGGTAATCATTCTTCTTTAGTAAATAACCATCCACTTTGATTTTCGAAATGAGTGCAGTTTTGTTTTCAATCACCTCAATGCTCGCGTCATTTTTTTGAAGTGTGGGAAATTCAGATTGCATGATGGATTCACTGACCGAAATAAAAATGTCATAGCCACCGTGGCTATCCTGAATGGTACGGTTTAGAAAAACACTTCCGATTTCAGTATAACAGCAGGCTTCGAACAAGGCCACTTCATTCGATGTGACCGGATACTTATTCACCTCATTCTCTGCCACCTTCAG
>JANOVT010000024.1:0-14279 GCA_031417525.1 Flavobacteriales bacterium
TACAGATGAAGGAAAAATAACCGTAAGTATTCGCATGCTGAAAGAAGAGACTGACAGTGTAGCCATAGAATTCTCAGTAATAGATACAGGGATCGGGATTCCTGAAATTAAACTGGAACATATTTTTGACGACTTTCAACAAGCAACTGACGAAACCTCTAGGTTACACGGAGGAACAGGCTTAAGACTTTCTATCGTTAAGAAATTTGTGGAACTGCAGGGTGGAACCCTCATTGTAAACAGTAAACCGGGAAAAGGGTCCACCTTTGGTTTTGCTTTGAATTTTAAAAAGGCGGTTGCAGAAACAACTGAAATAACACAAGCTGATAAGGGAATGGAATTAGCCGAGAGAATTGATAACATACGGGTATTGGTTGCGGAGGACATGCCATTGAATCAACTTTTAATAAAAATAATATTAGAAGATTTTGGCTTTCATGTGGATATTGCAGGAAATGGAAACATTGCTATCGAAAAGCTGCAAGAAAATAAGTATGATATTATTCTGATGGATCTGCAAATGCCTGAGCTGAATGGCTTTGAAGTCACGGAGCATATTCGCAGCAAAATGAATTCTCAAATCCCCATCATTGCCCTTACAGCAGATGTTACAACAGTTGATGCTGAAAAATGCAAAGCAGTAGGCATGAATGATTATATCTCCAAACCCATTGATGAAATATTATTACATGGTAAAATCACTGAGTGTTTAAAAAAAACCAATTGATCAGGTTTGCCTTGCACCAAAGAATGATTCTTTGAAAAAATAATCGTCGATTCAGAACAAATTGAAATTCCATAAAATGTCTTGGCCAACAAGCTTAGACTCATCAGATCGGTAAGTGGCTCGTTTTAATCCGTGCTCTGAAATGAAGTCTGCAACACTTCAAAACAAAGCGAAGAACTTTATGAATTCTTCGTTTGAAATTCCTTAGAGGAGTATTATTTCTTGATTCCGCTGGCTACCCACTGAAAACGGTTGGACGTTGACCCTGATTTTACACCGGCGATGAAGGAAAGCAGCAACCCGCAGCCCATTCGCATCGAACATCATCACAATAAACATCTCCGCCATCGGCCTTGCTAATTCATCATCGCTGTGCGAATGCATTTGCGGAATCTCTCTCTCTTTCAATCCCGACCAACATTCGTCATTTCAAACTCCAAGAATAAGCTCGTCCCTCTCAAACCTCACACTCACACTCACACTGAGAGTGAGTGTGAGATTTGAGGAAGTGGCTGAATTGCGGTCTTCCATTCACACTCACATTTATTTTTTGTGGCTTCAGTCAACTTGCGTTTCTCGCTGCTTACCGATACGACTCCACTTCTAAAACTCAAGCTTATAGCTTAACACTGGAAGTAAAGGCAACTGATAAGAAGTCTTCAATGTACCGCTTTCAGCTTCGAAATAAGTTCCATACACATTTTTGTAATTGATCGCATTCAACAAATCAAGAGCAAGCGTCGAGGTTGTATTTTTATGATTCGTGCGCAAACTCACTTTCAAATCGATTCTGAGATAATCCGGTTTTCTCGCTTCGAATGTTTTGTCGTCATACAATACAGTCTCACCTTTCGCAACAGACGCTTCCAGATTGATGGGTGTCTCACGCATGCCGCCTGTATAAGTCGTTCGCATGTTAATGCCCAACGTTTTTTGTTTCTCGGCTTTTTTCCCTACTGACCATTCCTTTCCGGCAGTGAAGGCCAATGCGTAATTTGCATTGAACCTCGTATTGCGCCATACTCCATCCTGTGCCGTGTATTCAGAATTATAAATAGAAGTCGAGAGCAAGAAGTACATATTATTATGCGTGAATTGCTCCAAAGTGATTTCTGCACCGTAGTTCTTGCCTTTACCGGTATTCGTCAATTTGCCAATGTCGTCGTCCTCAGATCCATTCAAAGTCGAAAACGTGCTGCCACTGTCCACAGAAATGGCAATGTCATAAAGTGACTGATAATACAATTCCGTTTTGAAATTGATGTGATCGGTCAGGAGTCTTTCGTATCCTACTACAAAATGATGTGCTTTGTTGAAGCCTAAAGATTGATTTGGCTTATACCATGCTCCCTGATCATTCTGCACAACAACATGATAAACTGCAGTAGGCTGCATCTGGCTGTGTAAACCATATCCCAAACTAAATGCTTGTTTCTGATTCAACTGATATCTGGCAGAAACTCTTGGCTCCATTGAAACTGCACCATTATCTGGAATGGCCAAAACGTGAACACCCGAGTTGAGAGTCAAGTTTTCATTCACTCTGAACTTCCATTGTGCGAAAGTTTGAATAGTATTAGTGCTTCCATTTGCTGATAAAACGGTTTCATATAAATCGGAGTCTGTGTTCAATACTTTTTTGTTGGCCTTAAAACCATAGTTGTTCAGATAAAATCCGGTGCGAATGCTGTGGCGTGCATTAAACTTATGATTCAGAATAGACGACACCATCACACGTCCTTTCGAATCAGATTCTTCATAATCGCGTCGACCTTTGAATTGAGTATCCAACTTCTCCTGATAGTATCCGATGTCATTACCGGAATGCACCACGGAAGATTGAAGATATGTATCCTCTCCGAGATTGATGATGTGTTTCAAACCCGTGGCACCAGTGTTTGAGAAATAACGACTATCATATCGCTGCCAGTTGTATTCCCACTTCATTGTGTCTCGTTTTGCTTTATCGACCTGGTCGCTCAATCCACCGAATCCATACAATTCAAAACTTCCAAATCTTTTTGTGGGCAGAAAAAAGTTGTAGGACACATCCTGGAAGTTCGTTACGGCATCGCCGATGGGAACGCCGATTTTTCCCAGCACAGACAAAGTAGAATAGCGGTAATTGACCAGATAAGAACCTCCGTATCCCTTTTTAAAAGGACCTTCCACAGCAGCGTCCAGACCCATCACTCCGGCTTGCAGAGTGTACTCCCGTTTTTCATTGTTGCCTTTGCGCAGTCGGAGATCAAACACACCCGACAATGCATTGCCGTATTCAGCAGGAAAAGCACCGGTGAAAAAATCTGAGTTACTTAATGTCTGAGCACTCAATATTGAAATACCTCCACCCGAAGAAGACGGATTTGCAAAGTGATTTGGATTCGGAATGTCGGCTCCTTCCATTCTCCAGAGCAGGCCATAAGGTGAATTCCCTCTGATCGAAATTTTGTTGTTACCATCATCACCACTTACCACGCCGGCGAAGGATGTCGCCATTCTGGACGGATCATTCACGGCAGCCGCAAATTTCTGAGTTTCTTCTACGCTAAAAGTTCTTGCGCTCACACCAGCCATTGAATTGAGGGGTTTGTTTTTGTCTCTGTCCGCAGAAATGGTCACTTCGGAAACTTGAGAAAGTTCTTCTTCCAGCGCAATATTCATGATCAACTCTTTTCCTGAATTAACCAAAACATTCGACATCGATATTGTTTTATAGCCTAACATGGTCACCACAATGGTTCGACGGCCAATGGGCACATTGGTCAATTTAAAATTGCCATTTTCATCAGAAGCACATCCAATAATAGGATCTGTTTCGGCAACAATAGCAATGGCGCCAATCAATGGTTCGTTGGAAACTTTGTCGTTGATGGTGCCTCGTACCGTTTGAGTAAATTCCTGACTATGCAAGCTCAATCCCGAAATTAAGATTTGAATTGATAAGAGAAAACGAATGTTCATAGTGGTTGATTTTATTTCTAGACAACGATCTCATAAATCACCCCTATGCCAACGAGTAAAAATTTAAGTGGTTGCTTCGGGACATCGTCACGACTACCCAGCCAACAAACGATTTCATCATGAAATCACATATGAAATCAGAAAGTACAATCAGCGCTTCTCGGAAATCCCTCCTCTTTCTCGTTCCCTTTCTCACACTGTTGAGCTCTCCTCTTTCTCTTTCTCTTTCTCTTTCTCACTCCGATCCAAATCTCTATCTTAGCGGAGTATGTTCCTCATTTATAGATCGGACACACGCAGGTTGATATGCTGAAAAAACTATTTGTTTTCTATTCACTTTTACTCGTTTGGAATCAATTGTCAGGACAAACAGCGCCAGGCAAATACTGGGTGCACTTCACCGATAAAAAAAATTCCGCTTATTCTATCAATAATCCATCCGCCTACTTATCTCAAGAATCCATTGACCGCCGACAAAAATTCTCACTCGGTTTTGACGAAAGAGATTTGCCGGTTAATGAAACGTATGTCGATGCCGTTCTGGATGTGTGCAATTGTTCCATTCACAATCGAAGTAAATGGTTCAATGCGATTACAATCGCAACGAATGATTCTTCTGCATTGGCGGCCATTTCTGCTCTGCCATTTGTTTCAGAATTACGCACAGTTCATCTGCTTCAAAGTGATCCGGAATTTGTCCATGAAAAATTTGAGCGATCAGATACACAAGATGAAACTGCTTCACTTATAAATAACTGTGACACACTCCAGGAATATGGTCCTTCCTTTCGTCAAATCTCCATGTTGAATGGCCACTTGTTGCATGCACTCAATTATACCGGAGCAGGTATTGACATTGCGCAACTGGATGCCGGGTGGAACCGAACTGATAGTCTTCCGGCGTTTGATAAAATCCGGGATGAAGGTCGAATCAAAATGACGAAAGATTTTGTTTACGGACAAAGTGTTTATGATCGTTCAACACATGGAACTTTTGTATTGAGTACCATGGTAGGTATCATTCAGGATTCATTGAAAGGCACCGCACCTGATGCGAATTATTTTCTATTCCGCACAGAAGATCCTGCATCAGAAAATATTGTCGAAGAAGATAATTGGGTGGCTGCAGCAGAATTGTGTGACAGTCTCGGCATCGACATTATCAATTCCAGTCTTGGCTATTCTCAATTTGAATTAGCCGACAACAACCATACTTATGCGGACATGGACGGCAATACCACTCGCTGCACTATTGCGGCAGATATCGCTGCAGAAAAAGGAATATTGGTGGTGAACAGTGCCGGAAATTCCGGAAATAATTCGTGGCATTATCTCACCGCACCTTCTGATGGCGACAGCGTGCTTTGTGTAGGTGCCGTGGACGCGAATATGCATCATGCATTTTTCAGCAGTTACGGACCTTCATCGGATAGCGATGTAAAACCGGATGTGGTGACCATGGGTCAGGCGACGGTATATGCTGCTTTAGATTCAACCATTAATACCGGCAATGGCACTTCGTTTAGTTCGCCTATTATGGCCGGTATGGCAGCATGTCTGATGCAAGCCTTTCCGGATAAATCAAACATGGATATTCTGCACGCCATTCGCGAAAGTGCGAGTCGTTATCATTCACCTACCGACTCATTGGGCTATGGAATACCCGATATGTTGAAAGCATTTATAATACTCGGAGGAAATCAACCGGCAATAGAAGGTGATCTAGAAGCAATGTTGTTTCCGAATCCATGCATTGATCATTTGAAAATCATTCTATTCAATGATGAATATTGTAATGTGAGCTATGAAATTTACGATGCCTCCGGAAGACGTATTTATGAAAATTCAGGTGTGCTGCCTTCCGGAAATCAAGCCGTATTGCGCGTTGAGGAGATCATTCCATCTCTGTCGAGCGGTTCTTATACTTTGCATTTGAGTCGCGCAGGAAGACATAGCGTTATTCATTTTCAAAAGATTTGAATGTGCTATCTCTGAAAATTGCATTCAACGTCCTTCTTAGGAACTACTAGTTATGTAGAGAGCTCATGAAACCACAAAGAGCGCAAAAAAATTTCACACAAAGAGCACAAAACTTAATGCGCGTTATACAGGCAAAGTGGAATTCCAGATGTTGCCAGCCACAAATAGTCAAATCGAAAATTGAAAATTTTGTGTGCTTTGTGTGAAATTTCTTTGTGCCCTTTGCGGTTAAATGTTCATCCACCGCAATGCTCTATTTCGAATTCTGCTTCTCGATAAAAGCCGCAATCGCATTTCGAATATTCAACTCGATTGCTTCAGCTTTCTTCTCCAATTCACTTGCCTTATTGATCATATCAGTTGTAAACACTTTGTCTTTAATGCCACTTGCATTGATCCTTACATTCATGACAGCGCCGATCACTGCAGTGCGAGCACAGAGCGCACCCACGCCCGCATCCGTGATGGAGTTGGGATTTCCGATCTCCACCATTTTACCGATCACTTCCATACTTGCAAGTGCTGTTTCTGCTGTTTTAAATGGAATCTCCATCGCGTACTTGGAAGTGACTTCAATTGCATGACTTCTTACCGCTTTTTCTTCCTCGGTATTTTTTGGCAAACCAAAAGCCTCCATGATTTTATTAAAAGCAAGTGTATCCTCATCGACTAAAAAAAGCAGTTGACGTTGAAACTCCATTCCTTTCACTGCCCATTCTGAAAACTCTGACCAACGATCGTCCCAACCTTTTTTATGAGAAGATAAATTTGCCACCATGGTCCCGAGTGAAGCACCTAACGCACCCACATAAGCGCTAATACTTCCGCCACCGGGAGCAGGCGATTCACTAGAAGTCTCAGAAGCAAAATCACGCAAATTCAAATCAACGAGTTTTTTGCTAGCATTTAATTTTCGGTCAATGATATATTCAATAATTTTTTCTTCCGGTTTAAAAGGCGCCAGATCATCAAGCCCCAATGACTTGATGGCAATCTTCATTTTTTCTTTTTCCGAAATTCCGAGCGAACGTTCCTGCTTCTTCAAAAAATAATCCGCCGCATCGAGCATGGATTGTCTTGGAATCAGACCGACCAATTCCGAACCAGTAACACGGATTCCTCTTGCTTCTGATTTCCGACAAGATTCTTCAAAAGCAACATGCACCGGAGTGATATTGATATTGGTGAGGTTCAATGAAAGTTGAGCGATGCCATATTCTTCAATGTACCATCCAATTCCTTTCACTGACTTCAATGTTCCCGGCTGACGTTTTGGTTCTCCCGAATCATCCAGAATAGGCTTATTGGTTTTATCATCTGTCAGCACACGACCGGCCTCACGAATATCAAATGCAATCGCATTAGCTCTTCTGGTGGAAGTGGTATTCAGATTCACATTGTAAGCTACGAGAAAATCGCGGGCGCCGATGGTGGTGATACCAGAGCGACGAACGTCATCATTCACTTTATCCGGACCAAAATCAGGTTTCCATTCTTTGGTGGTGATTTTTTCCAGCGCTTCGTATTCGCCTTTTCTGCAATTCGCAAGATTTTTTCTTTCATCTGTCCGTGCAGCGTATTCATAAAAATAACCTGGAATGCCCAGCTCCTTGCCTACTCTTTCGCCCAACCTGTGCGCAAGTGCGATGCATTCTTCACTTGTGACGCCGCTGATCGGCACTAATGGGCAAACATCGGTTGCTCCTTGTCGCGGATGCTCCCCTTTGTGAGAGCGCATGTCAATCAGTTCAGCAGCTTTTTTGATCAATTGAAATGCTGCTTCTATGACTGCCTCGGGTTCACCGGCAAAAGTGATAACAGTGCGATTGGTGCTGGCACCTGGATCGACCTCCAGAAGCATAACTCCCGGCACAGTTTCCACGACAGACGCGATGGCATTGATTTTATTTTTATCTCTTCCTTCCGAAATATTGGGGATGCATTCTATGATACGTTGGCTCATCAGATGGTATTTGTAGTTGATTGTATAAAATCCAGCATCAGCAAGTAAATCAAGTGATGGCGGATGAATTTCCTGATGGCGAAATTAAGAGCAATCGAAGCATGATGAAAAATCTCCGCTGAATTGATGTTCGCAAGACTCTTTTCGCTCAAATTTGCGCACTACGATTTCCTGAATCAAAACAAACAACACGAACGCACTATGAAAATACTAAGCCTCACATTCTCACTTCTTCTTCTCATCACTTCGCAGCTTTTCGCACAAGTAACATCCGTTTATGACACACCCCGGATGATGGTGTATGGCGAAGCATCCATTCAAGTGGAGGCTGATGCAATCATTGCTTATCTGAATATTTATGACAACGCCTTAAACTACGATTACACACAACCTTTCGATCCGAAAACAACCCAATCGAAACAAATTGCATTGATCGAACGCCTTGACTGCAAAGAATACATGACTGCACCGCGATACACAGATCTCAAAACATACATTGGTACAGGACCTTTCGAACTTCGTTTTCCTGATCGAGCGAAGTTTGAAGAGTTACGTGGCAAAGCGGCGCTCAACAATTCGGAAGAAATGACCGTGTCGATTGAATATGCATCGAGTGATATTTCCTCTGAGAAAAGAAAACAACTAAAATCACAAATGCTCGATCTTGCTTTGCAGGATGCCAAAGCGAAAGGAGATCGGATGGCCAAAAGCCTGGGCGTCATCCTCGGCTTGCCGCTTTATGTGGAAGAAGTAATGGATTACAGCACTTACGGCTCGGATAGTGAAATGTACGGATACAGTCCAACTATGATGGTGACTGTTTCTTCGAAAGTCCAGATACAATATGAGTTGAAGCGGTAAGAATGTTGTGGTCTGAGGATACTTTCACTTCCTAGTCTGGCTTCGTGAAAAGTCTTTTTGTTTCACGCAGAATACGCGGAAAGAATATCAGAATTCACAGAATCTTTCTTTGTGAACTTTGGGAGAAATTCCTTTGTGCCCTTGCGTGCCACTCGTATGTGGTGGTTTCATGTCTTTTTGATCGAAGCCGCTAGATCAAGGATGATTAATCACTTCTTACCTTTAAAATGCCTGATCATTTCTCCATAATCCATTTCATGTTGCATCGCAAAAATGGTTTTGACAATCCGATCGGATTTGGTAGATGCGGCTTTTGCACTATCCACCCAATTTGAATAATAATTCTGATGACCCTTTGGCAATGCGAGAAAACGCCTCAATACTTTTTCATCTTCCGCAAGGCAATTCAACAAATCTTCTGAAATCTTTTTTTCTTTGGTGTCGATTTCAATTTCGAGTAAAAGTTTGTCGCCCTTTTTTTTACCTGTGCCCTTTCTCATTTCGGCGTTAAACGCCAGAATAAAATCCCCTTCGCCCATTGGGATCAGAGCGACCTGTTCAAAGGAATAGTTATCCATTTTGCCTTTGACACGAAATGACTTTTTATTCTTTGGATAGATTCTTTCAGCGAGACCTGCAGGAATTTCAATATACGTCCAGCCGGTTTTTTCACCCTGTTCTTTGAATTGATGTAATGTCACAATCAGAGATTCCATAGTCATGATTAAACAGTACCGACAACGACTTTACCATTCAGGATCAAACTTTCCACCGGCATATTGCCGAAATAATACATCATATCGGCCAATGAATCCTTCGGATGAGTGATGATCACGTTCGCCTGTTTGCCGATCGCGATGCTACCTTGCGTATCGGAAATATTCATCGCGTACGCACCATTTATAGTGGAAGCATTGATGACTTCATGTGGTGTCATATTCATATTGATGCACGCAAGACTTTGCACAAGATTCATATTGCCACTCGGCGCACTTCCCGGATTAAAGTCGGTAGCCAATGCCAGCGGCAAACCGGCATCGATGATCTTACGAGCAGGTGTGTAGGGAATTTTAATAAACAAAGAACAACCCGGAAGTGCCACAGGAATCGTTTCCGTATTTTTAAGCGACAAAATATCCTCATCAGTGATGACTTCCAGATGATCGACACTCAAAGCATTATGTTTTACACTCACCGCCACTCCACCGATTGAATTGAATTGATTGACGTGCGTTTTAGGTCGCAGTCCATGTTTAACGCCTGCTTCCAAAATGCGATCAGTATCTTCCACCGAAAAATAATTTTTCTCGCAAAAAACATCGATGAAATCAGCGAGCTTTTGTGAGGCTATTTCGGGAATCATCTCTTGAATGAGAAGATCGACATATTTTTTTGGTTCTTGTTTAAACGCTTGCGGAAAAGCGTGTGCGCCAAGGAAAGTAGCCTTGACATGGATAGGATGTGTTTCTTTTAATCGACGAATCACACGCAACATCTTCAGTTCACTTTCGAGGGTGAGTCCATAACCACTCTTAATCTCGACAGCGCCCGTACCCATCGCCATGATGTCATTCATCCGCAACCACGCAGCATCAAACAATTCTTCTTCACTGGTGGTTCGTAGCTTCTGAGCAGAATTGAGAATGCCACCACCTTTGGCCGCAATCTCTTCATAAGAAAGCCCATGAATCCGATCGACAAACTCACCAGAACGAGAGCCGGCAAAAACGAGGTGTGTATGCGAATCGCACCAGGCCGGCAACACCATTTTGGCTGAAGCATCGATCACCTGCAAGTCCCGCCAGTCGGTAATTCCCGGCCAGTCGGCCATCAGACCAAAATCCGCGATTACGCCATTTTCGATGGCTAACCACGAATCGAGTATGGCCGGCAATTCATTCATGGCTTTTCCACGCAGAATCCGAACTTCCGGACCATGAACACCGTAAAGTGACTTAATATTTTTGATAAAGATTTTTGATGACATCATAGAATGCAATTTTATGGTGCGTATGCAGTTATTGCGCTATCCAAAAAGCACCTTTTTAGCTTGAAACAAATACTGACACTTTTACTACTCAGCATTATGGCATTTACAACCAATGCGCAGTATGTTGAAACAGTAGATCCCGCAAAAGTGCTGCCGGCCAAAAACGCTTTCGGCGTTGTGATCAATCCAGTTGTTGCCATGATGCTTGGCGCAGGAACAGGCGGACTTCATTATGGACTTCAATACAAACGTTTGATTGAGAACAACAGGCGATTTCGTGTTGCATCCTATTTTCAAACGGAGAAAACAAATGACCATGAAGGATTTCCGGTGATGATGTCTGACACGTCCCTGACATTTCAAACCTCGACATCCGGCTATCAATACGCCGAAGTAAGATTGGGGATGGAATGGAGTGATTTCACACAAAAAATGGACGGTATCTATGGCCTGGATCTGATTGCAGGCTATGACAAATCGTTTGAAGAATTGCGTCTCAGTGAACGCATCACCACACAAAGCCCGGCATCCAATGGCATTTTTCAAGATGAAATTTCCAATAAACTCCAAAGTGAGACCACAGTAAAAAGTCTGGTGATTGGAGTTGCCCCTATGTTTGGATATCGCTTCAATATCCAGGAGCATCTTGAATTGATTGCGACCTTGTCTCCGGAAATAGTGTATTCCATGCCGATCAGTGATGGTTATAGTCGCAATTCACCGGCCTTCGCAGATAATTCTGGACTCATTTTTCGTTTGAGGCTTTTGGATTTGGTGCTTTCCTACAGATTTTAAAGTCAAATCACGCCTCAGAAAATGTCATTCTCGAAATAACGGTTTCGGGTGAATAGGCATGAAACCGCCGCATACGAGTGGCAAGCAAGGACACCAAGGAATTTCACACAAAGTCCACAAAAATTTCATTGAAGGATTTGGTCTGTGATTCATACTTCATTCTGATCAGATTCAAACTCTACAAAAGGCTTGGATCATTTTAGGTTTAAAAAACAGTACAAACAGGCCAAATTTTTGTGGACTTTGTGTGAAATTCCTTCGTGCCCTTGGTGGTTTCAACAACATCTAGGATAAAAACCAAATCCGATTACAAAAAAATGTTTTCCATCATGTAGATTTGAGAATCCAAAAGCATTACTTCAACAAAAAGTTCTGATGCATCTCTGGGAAAAATAAAATTATGGCAGGCAACACATTCGGAACATTATTCAGACTTACCACATTTGGCGAATCACACGGCAGCGGCATCGGAGGTGTAATAGATGGTTGTCCGGCCGGACTGGAAATAAGTCTGAGCGATATCCAAACTGAACTTGATCGCCGAAAACCGGGTCAAAGTTCCATTACCACTCAACGCAAAGAATCCGATACCATTGAAATCCTCTCCGGAGTATTTGAAGGAAAAACGTTAGGTACGCCCATCGCATTTTTATTGCGCAATGAAGATCACCGATCGGAAGATTATGATGCATTGAAAGAAGTGTATCGTCCCGGTCATGCAGACGAAGTCTGGGAAAATAAATTCGGCATACGCGATCACCGTGGTGGTGGCAGAAGTTCGGCAAGAGAAACGGCTGCAAGAGTTGCGGGAGGAGCTATCGCAAAAAAACTTCTTGCACTTTCTGGAATTAAAATATCCGCTTATGTGAGCAGTGTCAAAGACATTGAAGTCACCCTTCCATACTCTCAACTCGATTTATCGCAAACAGAACAAAGCATCGTGCGATGTCCGGATGAAGAGACGGCGCAAAACATGATCGCTCTGATCGAAAAAACAAAAGAACAAGGCGACAGTGTAGGTGGTATCATCACATGCGTGTGCACAGGAGTTCCGATCGGACTAGGCGAACCGGTCTTCGATAAAATGCATGCGGTCCTGGCACATGCCATGTTATCCATCAATGCCACGAAAGGATTTGAATTAGCTGATGGATTTGAAAGCACCAAACGTTATGGTTCTGAAAATAATCTGATCACTGCCGGTATGGCGGGTGGCATTACCAATGGTCACGACATCGCTTTTCGTGTGGCCTTCAAACCAGTTTCTACTATCGCGAAAGCGCAAAACGCGCACAACAAGCAAGGTGAGGAAATTATACTCGAGGCGAAAGGCCGACACGATCCCTGCGTCGTGCCGCGAGCTGTGCCTATTGTGGAAGCAATGGCGGCGCTGGTGATGGCGGATTTTCAATTGATAAAAAAAGTGAATGCCTTTTTTAATTAATCGTTCATTATTTGAATTGATATCAAGCTTCGTTGTTCAGGGATGAGGACATTTCTCATTAATTCCAGAACTGCTATAATGTTCCCCTTGATTAACTTTGAAAGTTGATAGAAATGGTGAATTCGCAAGCCCATCAATTTTGATTTAATTTGAACGCATTTCGATTTTTGGTGTGATGAGTGTATGCTTGAAATTTCTTTTTATCGTCGCTATAACCGTCTAACTGAAAAGCAACCATCGGATTACAAACAACAAATCTACCCTTATTGGCTAGTGCTCTATCAAAATCAACGAGTTCAGGCAATGATAAAAAGGCCTCATAGAAACGCTCGTGTATTATGTAAAGATGCGCCCCCGAGAAATCTGCTACACAATTATCTGTTATTTCACCGTGCATAATTCCTCCTAGAAATAGATCAAATTCTATTGGAATGCTCATTCTAAAATATTCGAATGCTCCTGGCGCCGTGAATTTCAAATCGTCCTCGGCGATTAGGATCGACTTCATTTCATTCTTTATTGCATACTCTACTATTCGCTTGTGTGCCTTGTATATTCCTCTTGGTGGTCTTTCGTTGTCAATAACACCATCCCAAATTTCAAAATCAGTGATACCCTGCTCGTCTAATTGACTCATTAAGCTTTGCCAGCGATCCTTTCGTTCCTTTAGATGAATAATATTTAGCTTCATAAGCGGTTTTAACAATTCAGAACATCATTTTCGCATTTCGCGATTTGCGAAATGCAAAAATTAAAGTACATTCGTTACATGAGAAAACATAATGGCATGCGCCCACAAGACATAGCGATACTCCTTAAAATCATATCATTAAAAGGAAATCCTTGGCAACTTATAAGCATTTCGAGTGCTCTAAAGATAAGTATTTCCGAGATTTCAGAATCACTAAATCGAAGCAAGCACGCAAATCTCATTGACTTTCATAAAAAACACATAAACCGACCAAATCTTTTACAGTTTCTTGAACATGGGCTTCGATACGTATTTCCACAACAACCCGGAGCGATGGTAAGAGGAATTCCTACAGCCCACTCTCATCCTTACATGAAGCAATATTTTAATAGTGAATTGAATTATGTCTGGCCGCACACCAATGGTGAATTTATGGGATTGGCAATTGATCCACTATATCCGAATTTGATTGATGCCATAAAAACGGATGAGTTATTTTATAAACTATTATCTTTGGCAGACGTAATTCGTGTAGGAAAAGCGAGGGAGATTAAACATGCAGTCGATGAATTAAAAAACATTTTTAATAATGAGTCATAAAGCCAATCTAGAAAGAATAAGTCTAGTAGCAAAAAAATTAGAATCAATACAAGAAAAAGTTGTTTTTGTTGGTGGTGCTACAATATCATTTTATCCAAATAGGCAAGTATTTGAAGTGAGACCCACCTATGATGTCGATCTCATTGTTGAAATAATTACGTACGCCGAAAGAGCTGAATTCGAGTATAAACTCAGAGAAATTGGTTTTACACATGATGTAGCCTCAGGATTGGCCTGTAGGTTTCGTATTAACGAAATTGTGGT
>JANOVT010000025.1:0-35278 GCA_031417525.1 Flavobacteriales bacterium
ACCGCGCCACCAGGCTGTATTCCAATTGAGCCAGTCAGTTGTGACTACATAGCCATTGAGAATAAAATAGTCGATAAGGCTCATGTGATTGTACTGCGTAAGCACGTAATCATAGTTTGCCTGCACCGTCATATCATTTCCTGTGATAAAAGCAACAAGGTCATACCAGTCATTGCCCGAGCCGTATTCATTCCAGGTTCCTCCCCATGTTTTGAGGTAATCGACAAAACCCGCTGGTTGATCGTAGTAGTACCTGGTGTAGTCAGTATCATCACATTTTTCACGCACATCATAAACTCCCCAATAAGAACCGTTGATATAAACGATACAAGATTCTGTATCTCTTTCGTCCAGATGAAGCCCGCCAAGCACAGATATTTTGTGAACGTAGGCATCACGAATATGCGCGCCACCTGAAGAAGGATAGTTGTCATTTGCTGCCGCTTTGAAGATTAACCTTTCATAGGATGGTCTTGTCCTCGAAGCAAACAAAGGATATTCTACCTCATTATCATAACCCATTGCATCTCGGGTGATGTAGTCGAAGCCTCTTTGAGGATAAGCGTTGGAGTCATTTCCATGCTCATTGCTGTCGCCTGTTGCTTCCGTAATAAATACACCATTCGGAGTGAAAAATTCGATGTGTGTGGGTTCATCGTTTCCCCAGCCCCAATCGCCGTCAGAAAGTGTTGCTCCTGTTATGACCACAGTCATAACACTGTGCTGATCCAATCCGAAAAAGTAGGTATTGGTTTCAATTAGACTTGGGAGTAAGGATGCATTTGATGAATATGCAATAGCGCGTAATGACTTGGTAGAATTGATTGCCACCGGACCGGCATAAGGAGTATCTGTATTATCAGGCTCAGAACCATCGAGCGTATAGAAGATGGATGCTCCAGCTTCGGCGGTGATCGCCACATTGATTGGTCCGCTCTGATAACCGGCCTGAATGCTTAATGTTGGTTGTTGGGCATAACCGGTATAAGTTGAACCACTATTTGTTGCGCCTTCCGAAGGATCCGTATGCACGGTCCAGGCAGCACCGCCGTCAGTTGTCCTTCCGTATGAGTGGTTCGCTTGAAATGCTCCAAGCACTTCCATTTCAAAACTTTCGAGAATTGTACCGCCGACATTTGAAAATACAAGATCGTCACCACCAGTTTGGGTTACCCGAAAATTTGTGTTTGTATAACCAAGAAAAGTTGGATCATAGTCGCCTGTTCCGGATAATAGTACAACAAGGTATGAATTTGCAGGTATGTTGGTCGCTGCCGGAAACTGCCATTTCTGAGGATTCGTAATCTTATTACTAAGCCAATATCCTCCAATATTCACAGCAGAACCGGTTGGATTGTACAATTCAACCCAATCTTCAAATTCGCCACCACCACCCGCAGCCCAGTCAGAGTAATTGGCTGTACAAAATTCATTGACAACAACCTGAGACCTCAAAATTGCCGGGAGACTTAAGCACACGGCAACCAGAAACAAAATCCTCTTAATGATTTTCATTTTTAGAAATTCTTAAATTCACTTGCGGTTAACAAATACACTGACAGAACAAATTTAAAAAGAGTTGCACTGATCGCAGGTAATATTTCTACATTGTTTGGATTGCCGGATGTGTATAAACCGAAGGTTTCATGTTCCACTTTGTTCCACTACATTCGCCCCGATGCGCAACTTCTCACTCATAACAGGACTGATCTGTCTGCTGCTGCTTGGCTATGGATGCAAAGAAACCGGTGAAAGTGGAAATCAATCCGGAGTTTTTAAGCTGGAAAAACTGGCTGGCCGATGGGAGTTTATGAATAATGACACTCACCAAATTGAAGAGTGGTCCATGACAAGTAACAAAGAACTTCATGGACGTGGTTTTGTTCTGGAAGAAGGAGATACGACGTTTATTGAATTTTTGACAATCAGGGAATCAAATGGTGTATTGACATATTTCGCGCAGATTTCAGATAAAAATAGTTCAGAGGTTGTGCCTTTCACACTTTCAAGTCAAACAAAGAACAGCATTGAGTTCAGCAATAACGGGCAGGATTTCCCGAAAACCATCGGCTATGAAATGAAGAGCGATAGCATGATGCTCGCTTATATTGAAGGTCCACGTGACGGTCAGAGTATTCGGATTTTGTTTAATTTCGAGAAACAACAGGAATAATTTGCATGAAAAGCGTTTTGAAATACTTCTTCTTGACGGCAATGGTCATTTTGACCTCATGTCAAGGCGGCCCCGGAATTCTTAAAAGTATTGAAGGCAATTGGTATTGTGCAAGTGAAGGCGTAATTCGGAAAGAAACCTGGGAGGCTGTCGGTAAAGGGCATCTGACAGGAGTAGGATACAAAATTGAGCAAGGCGTAGAGTCAGTCGAAGAATATCTGGAATTGAAGAATGTCGAGGGTAAACTGACTTACATAGCTTCAGTCATTAAGCAAAATGATGGAAAGCCAGTTTCATTCAGCGAAACCTCTGTGACAGCAAACTCTATCACCTTCGAAAATCCTGCACATGATTTTCCACAATTCATTTCTTACGAAATCATCGATGCTGCGAATATGAAAGTAACCATCGGAAAGCTGCCAATCACCGAATCTTCCGATAAATATGAATTTCACTTCAGTAAAAATACTCCTGAGATTCAAAATTGAAATGCGCATTTTATTTTCTGCGTACCTCTTAAACACCTAATTGTTCCAAAAGTGTTATTATTACACTAAGTCAATACATTTGGCGACAACTTGCGCCAATACGTCTTCATATTCTCCATTTTATTTTCTGTTGAATCTTTCAGTCAGTCTTATTTTCTGAATGGTGATGCAACGATTGGCTCAGGCAGTTGTTATACCAATGTCATTTATTTTCTAATTCAATGAAAAAATAAATTTTACAGTGGTAAATGCCGATTCCTACAAACAAATAGACCAATAAGGCGCAGCCGAAATTGGACTATATTGTTTGTGAAATCGGTATTATGTGATAACGCCAAATATGTCATGGCAGAATGGTACTGTTTGGTATGCAAATCAGCTCGATCTGTCACATCCATTTACACTCGAGTTTATGATGAATTTTGGAAGCATAGATGTGAATGGAGCCGATGGAATGGTATTCGTGCTTCAAACGGTTGGAACAAATGCAATCGGTATTACAGGCGCAGGTATGGGTTTTCAGGGATTTGATCCTTCGTTTGGCATAGAGTTCGACACATTTTCAAATCCTGAGTTTTCTGATCTCACCTCAGATCACGTAGCATTTCTTCGGGATGGTGTAATTGATCACACTTCAGCAGACAATCTTGCGGGACCAATTCAGGCAAGTGTTTCGAACAACAACATCGAAGATGGTTCTGATCATATTGTGAAAATTACCTGGAATCCCCAAACCTTACTTATAGAGTTGTACTTCGATTGTGTGCTCCGTTTGTCAGAGAATTTTGATCTGGTGAATAGCATTTTTGGCGGAAACACAGAAGTGTTTTGGGGTTTTACCGGAGCCACCGGCTTTTACTACAACGCACAAACTGTTTGTCTTCAGGAATATTTTTTTGGAGAATCGGTAGACACGGTGATTTGTGCCGGAGAGTCAATTCAACTAGCTGCAAGTGGAAATCCTGCAGGTATTTTTAGTTGGCTACCGGCATCCAATATCGACGATGCCTCAAGCCAGACTCCGATCGTGACACCTTCTACCACCACTAATTATTGTTATACCTACACGGATCTTTGCAATGAAAATTTTACTGATTGTATTGAAATCACAGTGGAGGAGTTTCCAATTGCGAATGCAGGAAATGACACAGTTTATTGTCAGGGAAATACAGTGTTGTTGAACGCCGAAATAATTGGTGAATGGGATAATCTTCAGTGGACAACCTCAAGTGGAAATATCATTTCAGGTCAAAACTCATTGACTCCAGAAGTTTCTGCGGAAGGAGATTACATCCTCTCAACAGAAACAGCAGGAGCAGCTTGTGTGGCTACAGATGAGGTGACAGTTGTAGAAAATAATCTTCCGGATGTAGCTTCGAATGACCCGGTTCAATTTTGCCCGGGGCAGTCATTTAGCTTGAATGCAGGCGCCAATTGGGATGAAGTCATTTGGTTTGATAATTCTTCTTCTAATACTTTCATGTCTGATCAGCAAGGAATTTTTACATACACAGTTTTCATAAATGGATGTTATTCAGATGGCTTTTTTGAAGTGACTGAAACCAATCTTCCTGTCATTGATCTTGGACCTGATCAGGAAATCTGCGCCGGCACAATGGCATTTCTGGATGCCGGTGTTTCCGGAGTTTGGAATACAGGCATAACATCATCTTCTCTTGAAGTTAGTAATTCTGGAGATTATTCTGTGGAGGTAACCGTTTCAGGATGCACTACAAGTGATGAAGTCACTATTACTGTGGTGCAGCAAACAGCAGTAAATCTTGGACAGGATCAGGTGATCTGTGAAGGCGAATCCATTGAAGTTAGCATTGAAAATATAGGGACATGGTCTACTGGTGCATTTGCAGATTCAATAATCATTTCTGAAGTCGGTGATTATTTTGTGGAGGTGATCTCTGGTCCATGCAGTGCATTCGATGGGTTGCATGTTGATGTGATTGCACTACCGGAAATTTCTCTTGGCGATGATATTCTAATTTGTAGTGGAACTCGAGTCAAACTTGGAAGAGAAAATGACTCTTCTGGAAATTGGTTATGGTCGAATGATTCAACCAGTTCAATGATTGAGATTATAGATGTCGGACAATACTCCGTTATTGTTTCAAACATCTGCGGATCGGCTTACGATACGGTTGAAGTGTTTATCGACGAGTGCGATTTGGCCATTTATATCCCCAACACATTCACTCCAGATGCGGACGGAGTAAATGATGTTTTTTTTGTCGAAAGCACTGGGTTAAAGTCGGCAGAACTGATGATTTACAATCGCTTCGGTGAGCTCATATTTACAACCATCGATTTGAATATGCCCTGGACGGGCAATGTAAGGCAAGGAGAATATTTTGCACCAGATGGAGTCTACATCTATGAATTGAAGTACAACACTGCTAAAGGAGAGTCATCGATCATGCGGGGGCATGTCAACCTTTTGCGTTGATTTTTGATTCAAGAGTTGAAGGTTCGGTGCATTCAGCAAGTGAAAGAACAGCCCACTTACTTCGTCCTTCATTTGTCATGGTACAGATTCGAAACCAACATGGAATGTTAGGGTTGACATCTGTTACTACAACCTTTGGGTGCATGCAAATACTATAGGTGATCCAACAACTTGCGAATTCAGGATTCTCAACGTTTACCTGCACAAGATAAAGACTTCTTCCATTCGGTTGTTCCCACGATAAGCTGATACAATCTGGTTTTTCCGTTTTTGTTCCTTCAAGGAAGGTCGGACTGGGAATCGAATTCAATTCATTCTTTATCGAAGTTGGTGCATAGTCATTCTGGAAGATTGGCTGAAATGAATTGGCCGCCATAGATTTAACTTCACTTCTGGAAATGGTTTCTTGCATTTCTCCAAATGATCCCATCCAATTGCGCATCTTTTTCAGCGCATTCACCAAAGAAGGTGAGATGCAAATTGTTCCAAAGAACGTTTCTGATGGTTCTGTCGATTTGGTTGTTTGGCTTGTAGTAGTCTTTTTATTACACTTCATTTATGAATAGACTGATGATTTCCGTTGAAATCTGTTATTTAATTTTTTGAGTCTGCAAATATATTCTGGCCTTCATCGAATATCATCTTAACGAATGCTAACTTTTTGAATGTGTGACTGTTGATAGTGCGAATGATTCAACACGAATGTCAGATTCGGAAGATTACAGTTTGTTATTGATCGATGAAATCGGATGATTGGATACATTCAAAATTGAAGAAAACAACATTAACCTAAGTCTAAAATTTTCCCAACCGGACAAACAGCTAACTCAAATTTTGGATGCACTGAATTACTTTCGCGGCGCTTTGAAAATTGCTTGTTTACTCATATTCATTTTTGTTGCTGCTCAAGGTCAGGCGCAGTTTGATGGTTCGTTCAGACCAGTGAGACATGAATACCAGGATACAGTCTGGATTGTAACAGGTAAAAAGGAGCTAGGAAATTTGTTTCAGAAACAAAAATTGGATTTTGTACTGGATGCTAGACAAACTTTGATCAGCACGACAACAACACGACTTGGGGGTTTGAGAATCGGTATTGAATATCGACGCGTGCATAGGTTTGGTATTGGCATCTATGGATTAAGCAAAGGCGTGCATTTGAACTCACTCGTCGATTTGGATCCAAAAATTTCAGAAGCAGTCTTGAATTTATCATACGCTTCGCTTTTTTATGAACGAGTGCTTTTTTTTAATCGCAAATGGGAATGGTCAGCAACAGTGCATCTGGGTAAAGGTCAGATTACCGGCGACTACCGCACTTCTGCTGATACCATATGGCGCAGCTTTCCAACGCGTGACGTAAAACCATTCGAACTTTCGACAACGGGTTATTATCACCTCACATGGTGGTGCAGCATCGGAACAGGAATCGGATATCGATTTATGCGCGAAACACCGGATGAAGTCAGACATATTTATAATGCACCTGTTGCGATTGCGCGTGTCCGTATAAAACTTGGCCGACTCGTGAAGAGTATCTGGGATGAGAATGCCAAAAAGGAGTACTAGTTCAGAGTTCCGAGTTCAAAGTTCATAGTTACATGAAGGTTCTTCCTGATTTGAAATTTTCGTTTTGGACATAAAGATTTACTTGTCCTCGTATTAAATCAAACAAGCCAAATTTTAAATGTGGCTCAATGTAAAATCTCAACTTCGATTCAAATCTTAGATTCACAAAACTCTGAACACTGAACTCCGAACTCTGAACTACTATTTTTGGCGAATGAAAAAGGAAGAAGCTTCGGACAGAATTCATCAGCTCACCATTGAGTTAAACGATCACAATCATCGCTATTATATTCTGAATAGTCCGAGCATTTCTGATTTTGAGTTTGATCAAAAATTGAAAGAACTGGAACAACTGGAAAAAGAATTTCCGGAATTAGCTGATTCAAATTCTCCTGCGAAACGTGTTGGTGGAGATATCACAGACAAGTTTGAAAAGGTAAAACATAAATACCCCATGCTTTCTCTAAGCAACACTTACAGCCGCGATGAAATAAAAGAATGGGAGGAACGTGTGCACAAAGGATTGGGTCAACAGGCTGATTTATTCTCTGAGGATCATGCCGAGTATGTTATGGAATTGAAGTACGACGGACTTGCCATTTCACTGACATATCAGAACGGTGTATTAGCACGAGGTGCTACACGTGGTGATGGCGAAACAGGTGAAGACATCACTTCTAACATTCGCACAATCAAAACTATTCCACTCAAACTGCGAGGTAATCATCCCGGTGAGTTTGAAATCAGAGGTGAAGTTTTTTTACCTAAAAAAGAATTTGAAAGACTCAATAAAGAACGTGCTGAACAAGGCGAGGAATTGTATGCAAATCCGCGCAACACGGCTGCCGGTACTTTAAAACAACAAGACAGTAGTCTCGTGGCAAAACGTGCACTCGATTGTTTTCTTTATTCAGTTTATGGTGAAGATCTTCCTTACGACAATCATTACGACTCATTAACACATGCAGCAGAATGGGGATTCAAAGCACCTCCTCATCAATTGCGTTATATCGAAAAAACAAAAAGTGTTGATGGAATCATGGCATTCATCGAATATTGGGATCAAACACGTCATCATCTGCCATTTGAGATTGATGGTGTTGTGATTAAGGTGAATAAGTTTTCTCAACAAGAAGAATTGGGCCTGACAGCAAAAAGTCCGCGGTGGGCTATTGCTTATAAATTCAAAGCAGAAACCGCAAGTACCAGATTAAATAAAATTACTTATCAGGTTGGAAGAACAGGAGCGATCACGCCCGTTGCGAATCTGGAGCCTGTATTTCTTGCCGGCACGACAGTAAAGCGCGCTTCTTTGCACAATGCAGATCAAATTGAAAAACTCGATATCCGTGAAGGTGATGTCGTTTTTGTGGAAAAAGGAGGCGAGATTATTCCCAAGGTTGTAGGTGTGGATACTTCCAAAAGAACAGGCAACTCGCATCCACATCATTACATCACAAATTGTCCTGAGTGCGATACACTGCTTGTTCGACAAGAAGGTGAGGCACAACACTATTGTCTGAATGAAGATGGTTGCCCTCCTCAGATCAAAGGCCGGATGGAGCATTTCATTTCGCGCAAAGCGATGAACATCGAAGGTCTGGGAAGTGAAACCATATCCGGATTGTGGGACAAAGGTTTCCTGCACAACATCGCGGACATCTATGATCTGAAATACGATCAGCTCATTGGATTGGAATTTACAGTAAGTGATGAATTTGGTGATAATCCAAAGAAGCGGTCGATGCAGGAAAAAAGTGTCCGGAATTTATTGGCCGGAGTCGAAGCAAGCAAGCAGATACCTTTTGAACGCGTATTGTTTGCGATTGGAATTCGATTCGTCGGTGAGACGGTAGCTAAAAAATTGGCAAAACATTTTCGAAACATCGACAACATTCGCAAAGCAACATTTGCGGAATTAGTGGAAGCGGAAGAAATAGGGGAGAAGATCGCCCAAAGCATCATCCTTTGGTTTGGTCGCGAAACGAATATAACATTGCTGGAACGTTTGCGAGCGTCGGGATTGAAGATGGAAACTGAAATTCTGGAAAGCGTCAAAGCTTCAAATAAACTCGAGGGAAAAACTTTTGTTGTGAGTGGCACCTTTGCGAATTTCTCACGTGACGGAATCAAAGAAAGTGTGGAATCGAATGGTGGAAAAATCTCAGGTTCTATTTCTAAAAAAACGGACTTTGTGTTGGCAGGAGATAAAATGGGGCCTGAAAAAAAGAAGAAAGCGGATGATCTCGGCGTGAAGATCATATCGGAAGAAGATTATGTGCGTATGATTGCACACTGATATGTCCACAAGCGAATCTCAAACCATCCGGGCCACCTGGTTCAGCATTGTTGGGAATGCTTTGCTCGCAATGATCAAATGGACAGCAGGATTTTTTGGTAACTCGTATGCTTTGATCGCCGATGCGATTGAGTCCACCACCGATATTTTTTCCTCTATTCTTGTTTTGTTTGGATTAAAGTATGCTCATCGGCCGCCGGATAAAAATCATCCGTATGGTCATGGCCGCATCGAGCCACTGGTGACTTTTCTTGTTGTCGGGTTTTTGGTTTTTTCGGCGTTGTGGATAGCACATGATGCATGGATCAATATTCAAACGCCCCATGAATTACCAAAGCCTTACACACTGATCGTACTTGGTGTTATTGTCATCATCAAAGAACTCTATTTCAGATTTATTTCGAAAAAAAGTTCTGAGACTCATAGCAGTTCATTGAAGGCGGATGCGTGGCATCACCGTAGTGATGCGATAACTTCATTGGCCGCTTTCATAGGAATCTCGGTGGCACTTATTCTGGGGAAAGGATATGAATCAGCGGATGATTACGCGGCGATTCTTGCTTCCGGATTTATTTTATACAACAGCTACCTGATCTTTCGCCCGGCTCTTGGCGAGATAATGGATGAACATCTTCATGATGAACTGACAGATGAAATCAGAACGCTTGCAAAAAAAGTGAACGGTGTGATCGATACGGAAAAATGTCATGTGCGAAAGGCAGGCATGAAATACTTTGTGGATCTTCACCTCATCGTCAATGGCAATCTTTCTGTTCGCGAAGGACATGACATAGCACATAATTTAAAGAATGCATTGATGGCGGAAATTCCGCATGTAGCGGATGTGTTGATCCATGTTGAGCCAGCCTGAGAACAGAGTGAGAATGAGAACGAGAATGAGGAGACTATGCATCTTTCTTGCGTTTATAGCTCCGAGCTTCACTTTTGATTTTTTTCTTATCAAAAGATCGGATTAACTCGTTAGGCAGCAGCTTCATGGAACCACAAAGTGCTCAAAGGAATTTCACACTAAGGTCACAAAAAAATAAATCTATGTATTTAATGTGTTAGTTAACTCATTTTCTAATTTCGCGTCATCGTCTTCTCCTGAAAATCGAGTCGAAATATCGATGACATGAGTGGTGGGTTGAAATTGGACGAGATAGTTTGTTGATAGCTTTGTGTTCCTTGGTGTGAAATTCCTTTGAGCCCTTTGTGGTTTCAAGCACATGCGCAATAAAACGTTAATCCAATAAAAAAGAAAACTAATTATTCAAGCTCTTTTTCCAAGCTCAATCACTTCAAGATTTTGAATTTTCCCATCATCCAATTCAAATCTCAGAATTGTTCTGACATGATGAAAGCCGTGCCGTCCGGCAGCACCGGGATTCATGTAAAGACAATGTATGGCCTTGTCCATTTGTACAAGGCATAGATGCGAATGGCCACAAATAAATAGTTTCGGTGGATTGAGAATCAGTTCACTTTTGATCGGTGTTGCATAGTTGCCTGGTTTGCCTCCGATGTGTGTGATCCATACATCAACTCCTTCGCAATTCCATCTCAGATTTTCAACTGTTCGTTTTCGAATGGCGCTATCATCAATGTTTCCAAATACGGCTCGCGTTGTTTTGAAGTTTTCAAGTTGAGTGAGCACTTCGGGAGAACCAATATCGCCAGCGTGCCAAACTTCATCGCATGCTTCAAAGTGCCGAAACACGGCATCATCGAGCCAGCCATGTGTATCTGATATTAAGCCGATTTTTTTCATGAAGCGGCAATACTCCTCGCTGCTATCACTGCAGTGGTCCATGCTGCCTGAAAATTGAATCCTCCTGTAATGGCATCGATGTCGAGTACCTCACCTGCAAAATAAAGATTTGGAAGGAGTTTGCTTTTCATGGTTTTGAAATCCACTTCTTTTAACGACACGCCACCGGCAGTGACAAACTCTTCTTTAAATGTACTTTTACCTGTTACCCGCAAAAAGGTCGAACACACAGCTTCTGCGATTTGTTCGAGCTGTTTATTGGAAACATCAGCCCATCGCGTGTCAAGAATTTTTGGATTGGCATTGAGAATGGAACACCAAAGTCTGTGCGGAATTTTGACTGCGCTGAAAGCTTTTACCTGAGACTTATTATGTTCCGTTTTCCACTCTTTCAAAAATTCGAGACAACTGTCTTTGGTGAAACGTGTATCCCAATTGACACGGATAATAAAATCATAGTTAACCGAAGAAAGTTCACGAGCGGCCCATGCCGACAAACGTAAAATGCCAGGTCCGCTTAGTCCCCAATGTGTGATGAGCACCGGACCTGTGGCCGAGAATTTTGTTCCTTCGATGCGCACTTCGCAATGCGGAGAAGACACACCTGCGAGACCTTCGATGCGTTGGTCTTTGATATTAAAGGTAAAAAGTGAAGGCACAGCATCAATAATAGTATGTCCCATTTTCTGGACGAGATTCAACATGGTACCACCGCTGCCGGTTGCAATCAGCACGTCATTCACTTCGAGAAAACCGCCATCCACGAAATGAATTTGCCAAAGGTCTTGTTTGCGTTCCATGCTTTTAACGACACATCCATTTCGGATTTTGACACCAAGTTTGGCAGCCTCATTCATAAAACAGTCGATGATGGTCTGCGATTTATCTGTCACCGGAAACATGCGGCCATCGTCTTCTGTCTTCAAAGTCACGTCGCGGAACTCAAGCCATTCAATCATATCAGCTGGTTGAAAACTGTGGAATGGACCGAGCAATTCTTTGCTGCCTCGGGGATAATTTTTGATCAATTCACGTGGCTCGAAACAGGAATGTGTCACATTGCATCGTCCGCCGCCGCTCACTTTCACTTTTGCCAATAGGTGTTGTGATTTTTCCAGAATATGCACTTTGAGTTCAGGATCGAGCGCAGCAGCGTTGATCGCCGCGAAAAATCCGGCTGCACCACCACCAATGACTGCAAGTGAACGACTCATGCGGGCGAAGATAAGAACTGCGAAGCAGTTCGATAAGCTTGCTGCGTTTAGAGTTCAGGGTTCATTTTTCAGAGTTCACGAAATGACATCAATCATCCGCACTTATGCATCTTTACCGGACATTCTTGCTGACCTGAAAAGCCTTCAATCTGTCTCAAATCGCCAAACCAATGCTGTCCGTTAAAGATTGAAAGTTGACCCATAGACTCTGATTTGAGTTATTAGGCATGAGTTTTTTTAACTGCATTGTTTTTATTAACCCAACGGGTTGCAATGATTTCGCACTATCATTTTTTCTCTGAAGGATTCACCAAAAGTTCAGCAATCATGATTCTGTCAACATTGTATTCTCTTTTGAGTTCGGATGGCTGAAAAATCATCCGTTTCGTTCTTTTCGCAATCGCATTCTTCGACGGTCCAATCAGTTTTTCCCAAACCTGTTTGGAGGTTGGACCATTCGAATAATCATAGATGAATGTGAAGCCGGAAGTATGAGTGCTCGTTGAAAGTTTGCACATGAAAAAAGCTGTCTTCTTGTTTTTGGGATTCAGCCAACACCAGTATTCTCTCTTCCATTCTTTCTCTCCCAGATTGTGTGGATTGTTTGTCTCTACCAGTTCGTGGAATTCATTGCCCAGGACGTTCATATGCGGAATTTATTTTGTTCAAACATAAGGGGCAAAATAGTTCAGAACTCAAAGATCATAGTTCAGAGTTTTGGAGTTCATAGTTGACGGAGTGTTCTCTTTCATTGCAAACAGATTTGGCCAAGTCAATATCATCCCCATTTGTGAACGTAGGTTTAAAAATTCGCTCATCACCGATTAATCTGATGTACGAATTCTTCAAATTAATTCACAGATTTCGTTTAAAAATATTCTTCGAACGGGCAAGTATTCCTTCAATCGAAGACAAAACTTCGCCAACTAAACTCTGAACACCTAACTTTGAACTATAAAGCAACCAGCGGAAACACTTCCCCAATCTTAATCCCTTTCTCCGTCATTGTTAGCGTTCCGCATTCGTTGGCATTGTCATGCTCGAACATTAAGACGAATTGTTCATCACATGCCCGTTGTAGGAATTTTCCCTTTTCTTCCAGAGTGATAAGCGGACGCGTATCATAGCCCATCACGTATGGCAGTGGAATATGTCCGACACTTGGCAGAAGATCGGCCATATAACAAACAGTTTTTCCATTGTACGGAATGTGTGGAATCATCATACTGTCGGTGTGACCATCGACAAAAAGCACATCAAAGCCAAGTGGAGTGGGAGAGAAGTCGCCTGTCCGTTCAATGAATTTCAACTGACCACTTTCCTGTATCGGCAAAATATTCTCAGAAAGAAAACTGGCTTTTTCACGCATGTTGGGTTTGGTGGCCCACTGCCAGTGACGCTCCGTACTCCAGTATGTTGCGTTTTTAAAAGCCGCACGAAATTTTTCGGTTGATTTGTCGAATTCAATGGCACCGCCACAATGATCGAAGTGCAGATGCGTAAGGAAAACATCAGTGATATCATCTCGATGAAATCCAAGCTTCTTTAAAGAGGTATCCAGACTTTCGTTGCCATGCAGAAAATAGTGCGAGAAAAATTTCTCACTTTGTTTATTGCCTATGCCGGTGTCTACAAGCGTAAGTCGTTTTCCATCTTCGATCAGCAGGCAACGCATGGCCCAGTTGCACAGATTGTTTTCGTCAGCAGGATTTGTTTTTTGCCAGATGCTCTTCGGCACGACACCAAACATGGCACCGCCGTCAAGTTTGAAAAAGCCGGTATTGAGGGTGTGGAGTTTCATTATTTTTCCTTTGAATGTGAAGGCCAAAAGTATGAAGTGTGAGAGTGAGAGCGAGTTATGAGTAGCGCATCTCAATTCTCGCGCTCACACTCACACTCACACTCACACTCACACTCATGATTCAGCTACCCAAGTTTGCCAACAAAAAGACTGGGTTCGAAGTGTAATTATTGCGAAATTGCCACCCATGTTGTTCAGAATCTCCGCTTTACTTATATTCCTAAGTTCCGTTTCGAGCCTTCAGGCTCAAAATTTTACGTTTTCGCCCGGCAATGATTATTATGGCCTGTTAGAAATGGAAATGTACACGGAACATTATCTCTATGTCTACCACGATAATCCCGATTCTGCCTACATCACCTGGCGGAAAATGGAAAATACTTGTCCGCCGGAGTGGGACTTGCAGATGTGTGACTGGCAGCATTGCTACAGTGGCATGCCGAACACAGGCAATATGAATGGCGTGGCTAACGGAAATGCCGGCAATCTGCGCCTCATCGTCAATCCTTTCACAACTCCAGGATCAGGCATGGTTCATTTCTGGATTTTCCCGACAGGTTTTATGGATGAATACGTGGACGTGTATTTTCATTTTGAAACAACGGTCACTGGAGTGAGTACAAGTGTTTTCTCCAATTCGGTTACTTTTTGCAGCGGACATCTTTTATTGAACCAACAAACTTCTGGCAACGCAATCATTACGGATGTTTCAGGCAAACAGTTGATGTCATTCCAATTCAACCAAGGGATGTCGTCGCATGATCTCATGGGATTAACTTCCGGTGTGTATTTCTGTTTGCTCAATGGAAATCCATTTAGATTTTATAAACCATAGGAAAATTTCAACAACCAACTTGCAATCTTTTTTCAAAAAATGAAAAAAATTATTTTGTCACTTTACTTGCTTGCAACTGTCGCAGGCAATGGACTTTTCGCGCAGACGAACATGCAATTCATCAATGAATCTCAGGGAGTCATTTCGTTGAGATGCACCGTCGGCGATTACCATGTTTCGAATATTGAAAACTTCACTTTGGTGCGTCTCGATCAGGGAACTCCAATACTAAATTCCGGTGCTCCGGATGTAGAAAAACTGACCTCCGCTGTCATCGTGGATGATCAGGCAGATATGCAGGTAGTTGTCACCAATTCACAATACGAAGAGTTCACGAACATCGACATGCTGCCCTCCAAAGGGAATTTACTTCGCACGATTGATCCGGCAACAGTTCCATTTGTTGAAGGAGAAATTTATACTCAGGATGCATTTTATCCCGGAGCACTTGCGTCTTTGGATGAAGCTTATGTTCAAAATCAGTATCGTGGACAGAGTGTGCATTTTTATCCTGTACAATACAATCCGGTTACGCATGTCATGCGTGTTTATTCGAATATTGAAGTTGATGTTCTACCGACCGACGTTCCTGGTGTAAACCCACTTCCATCTGATGTTCCTGCCACCATCAACGTCACCATGAATGAAGTTTATGCATCCAGATTTTTGAACTATGCGGGCAGTGCCAATCGTTATGATCAGATCAGTGAACTGGGTAATATTCTTGTCATTACGGATGCTGAGTACATCGAAGAATTGGAGCCTTGGGTTCAATGGAAAAAGGAAAAAGGATTTCCGACAGAAGTGGTTGACGTTGCCGGCATGAATTCCATCAGCGCCATTTCAAATTACGTTGCAGATTACTATAATACGAATGGTCTTACTTATCTTGTTTTTGTCGGCGATGAAAATCAGGTACCGGTGGAACTGGTAAATAATAGCGGAGGTCAGGGTTATTGCGATCCGTGTTATGGATACATCAGTGGTAATGACAGTTACTCTGAAGTTTTTATCGGTAGATTTTTAGTGCACAACGATGCAGAATTGGTTCCTTTCATTGATAAAATTCTGGAGTACGAAAAAAATCCGGATATCAGCACAGATTGGTTCAGCGTAGCCATGGGTCTTGGCTCTAATGAGGGCGACGGAATTGGTGATGACAATGAAGCGGATTGGCAACACAATAACAATATCAAATCAGAATTGCTTGATTACACCTACACCGAAGTTTATGAGCGTTATGATGGAAGTCACGGCGCTTCTTCCCCATCAGGTGGAATCACGGCAGATGCTGCAGGAAGTCCGGCTGCATCTACCTTAACAACTGTAATCAATAATGGTTGCTCACTGATCAACTATACGGGCCATGGTGCGCACAATCTGATTGTCACCGGTAGTTATTCGAATACGAATATCAATGCATTAAATAATCATGGCAAATACCCTTACTTCATTGTTGTGGGATGTTGCACAGGTGACTATGACGATGATGATGCCAGCGGCGATACCTTTGGCGAAGCATGGATCAAAAGTCCAAATTCTTCAAATCCTACTGGTGGTATTGGTGGAGCATTTAGTTCTGTTTATCAGAGCTGGGCACCTCCGATGGAAGGTCAGGACGCTATGAATAAAGTGATCGCAGAAACGGCGGGTATCAATACACGACACACACTCGGGAGTATACATTATCACGGATGTGCTAGTATGAATGATGAATACAATGTCGAAGGAGATGAAATGACAGACACCTGGATTTTGATGGCAGATCCTACCATGCAATTGCGCACAGCAATGCCAACTCAACTGACAGCAACTCATCCATCAACTGTATTCATTGGTCTCAATCAATTGAATATTTCTTGTAACACAGAAGATGCGATGGTTGGACTTACATTGAACGGTGATCTGATTGCCACAGGATATATACAAGGAGGACAAGTGAACTTGACATTTGATGCAATTCAAGTCATTGGTACTTTGCTCGTAACTGTTACCAGCTTTAATACAATACCTTATCAGAATACAATAGAAGTGGTGCCGGCGGACGGTCCTTATATTCAGGGAACAATGGATGGACTCCACGATGCAAGTGGTAATAATAATGGTCTTGCGGATTACAATGAATCGATAACCATTGATGCAACTGCTGAAAACGCAGGTGTTGAAATTGCCAGTGATGTGATTGGTGTGCTTACTTGCACAAATCCTTCTATTGTAATTGACAATGCAAGTCACAGTTATGGTGATGTGGCCGTTGGAAGCAGTGTGGCTGGAAATGATGCTTTTATGTTCCATACCAATGGGGCAATCTTGGATATGACAGAGGTGACATTCACTATTACTTTCACCGATAGTGAAGGCAATACATGGACATCCGATTTTCAGGTGATTATTCACTCACCTGCATTTATTTGCTCGGTAAATCTTACGATTGACGACAGCAATGGAGACGGCAATGGCAGAATGGACAGCGGTGAAACAGTGAATATAGTTGTTCCTGTGACCAACTCCGGACACGCAGCTACAGCAGTAGCTATGTTCGCATCGTTAGGTGTCAGCTCTTCGTATGCGACCATTCTGAATTCACCACTTGATCTTGGAATCCTTCAACCGGGCGCAACCGTTGACGCGGTGTTCTCAGTTCAGATTGCTGCTAATGCTCCGGAAGGAGAAATCGCTAATTTTAATTTCAGCACAACAAGCGACTTCTATGGAAGCGAATGTACATACTCCAAGTTTATCAATCTCATCATGGAAGATTGGGAAACAGGAAATGACAATTCATTTAGCTGGACCTATGCCGGTGATTCAGATTGGTTCGTAACGAGTCAGGAATTTTTTGAAGGTGATTATAGCATGCAAAGTGGTGTGATCGGTCAAAATGAAGTAACTACCCTTCAACTGGTTGTTCAGGTCGGACAAGCAGACGAAGTTTCTTTCAACTTTAAAACAAGTACAGAAGAATCATATGATTTTCTAAGATTCAGTATTGATAATGTTGTGCAAGATTCTTGGAGTGGTGAAATTGACTGGACACAAGTATCCTTTCCAATTTCAGCCGGAAGCCATGCATTGTCCTGGTTCTATGAGAAGGACGAGTGGCTTACTGAAGGCTCGGATGCCTGCTGGTTGGATGATATTATTCTTCCATCAGCGGTGGTCATCAGCGTTTCAGAAACAAAGTCTCTGAATTCGGATATGACGGTTTATCCGAATCCTGTTTCAAATGAATTGCAGATAAGTATGAATCACCCGTTGGGCGATGATGCAACGATCGCTGTCACCAATAATTTAGGTGAACTCATTCTATCATCCAATGCGAAAGGATTTATGGCTGGTGGTAGAAATTATTCAATCAACACTTCTGCATGGGCCGCAGGTGTTTACATGGTTTCCTTAAAATCTTCAGAAGGCATTTACACCAGTAAGGTGATCAAGAAATAAAAAGTCAAATCTCAATTGTGAAAACAACCTCCGAGTGGGGTTGTTTTTTTTTGCAAAGGAATTTTTTGTTTGATTCGATGAGTCAAAGTTGACCTTCGACTCATTGTTGTCCGGTAAAACTTAGATGAATGATTTAATCATTTGTCTTACCAATCTGAAGTAAGAGGTCAGAAATCGGAGACGAGCTAATTTCCGTAAACAATTCAAGTATTTTGAAATAGAATTTTGTGAAATGAAGCTGGAAATATGGTCGTGAATCTAGGAGCAAGCCCTCTGAACTCTTATTTCTGACTTCTTTCTAGATACTACTGGGAATCAGTTTAACATCATAAATTTTAATCGGACGGCAGTACCTCTGACTTCTCACCTCTCACTTCTGACTTCTCACCTCTCACTTCTTAAAAAGGAAACCCAATCCCCAGATTAAAAACCATATTCGACCTCAACGGAATTTTGTCTACCGGATTTCCTGTAGATGCGAGGTACATTTTGAATTCATCTTTCGGTTGCCATAACCAACGCTCCCCTTGTTTTTTTGCAGGGTCTTTCAGCTGCAATCCCATATCAAGTCGTACAAGGAAAAAGTCAAAATCAAGTCGAACACCCATTCCACCGCCAATCGCGATTTCACGCATGAAACGTTCTGAATTGAAATCAGCTCCAGGACGAATGGCATCCTGATTAATTAGCCAGATATTGCCTGCATCAACAAAAAGCGCCCAGTTGAGCATCTTCGTGAATTTGAATCGGTATTCAAAATTTGCTTCCAGCTTGATTTCGCCGATGTTATTGAAGGTTTGAGAATGGTCCGGATTGCGATAAGATCCGGGTCCCAGCGTTCGTGCCTGCCATGCGCGCAATCCATTGGAACCACCACTGAAGAAGCTTTTTTCAAATGGAAGTGTTATGGCGTTTTTTCTGGGTACGCCCATACCTCCGTATACGCGCCACACAAAAGTGTTTTTCTCGTTGATGTTGATGTAATATCTCAAGTCTGTTTCGCCTCTGAAGTATTGAGCAAATCGAATGCCTTCAATGGTATAGCTGCCAATGGAATCTTTTGGGGCGTCAATCGCTTGCATCAATCCATTCAAGGCGTTACCAGCGCCACTGATACCTGTTCTTAGAAATAGATATCGGGGTTGGAATTTCGCTTTTTGTGTATTCCAGGTATAACCAAGATTGGTCGCAAGCACCAGGTGATTTTGATAGCTGTTTGCCAGAAAGGCATCGTTGAGTCTGTTCAGAAAGTCCTGGAAGCCTTCTGTTTTTTGAATCTTAATAATGCTGAATTCAATGACATCCAGATTCACCCGACTTACAGCGTCCGGATTTTCGATCCAGTTGTAAGAGAATTTGATTTGTGAAAGTGTCCTCTCATAATCTGGACGACGCTGAAAATTGAGTGCTGCACTTAATGATGTCTGCGGATCACTACTCTGTTTGGTAAAGTCACATCCAAACGGCCAGAGGCGTGGCACGCGATACGTTACTTCAGGTCCTATTTCAAATGTGTTTAGTTTGAAATTTCGTTTAAGCTGTTGACCCGCAGCATCCGATGCGACAGTCGTTTGCACCAGTGTTTGTGATGCTTCAAGACCCGAAATGATCCGGAAGTCCAGGCCTTCAGCACCTCTGAAAAGGTTACGATGACTATAGACCAGGTTGCCATAAATACCCATGTTGCCACTTCGGTTGGTGACATGAGGCGAGAAGGTGAATGATTGTTTCTTTGCAGGCGTCAGGCGAATGTGTGTGTCTAGTATATGAATGCCTGGACCGGCGGCTTCTTTTCTCGGCACCAACAAAATACTTGTTGCTCTGAACACTCCAAGCTGACTATACCTCTTATAGGTTTTATCGAGTTTGCTTTTCATGTACAAATCGCCGGTGTCATAACCTTTTAAACATGAAATCAGGTATTGTGTTATTTCGGGCCGGCCGTCGCTGAGAATTTTTAGTCCATCAAAGTTTAAGGTGTCAATCGTGCTCTTATCAGGATTCGCCATGTCGTAATTCGTATGCACATAGATATCGCCGATAAAGTATTTTTTGTGTGGCACATCTACAAGACTATCGGGGAATTCCACCAACGCTTCTTTTTGAAGTAGCAGTTTCATTCGAATGTCAACTACATTATCCCCGGCAGAACTATCTACTTTATAGGTGATGTATTCTTTGTTGAATTCATAGTATCCTTTGTCGTTGAAATAATTCGCGATACGTTCTCGCTCAATATTCAATAAGTCAATGTCAAAAACGGAATTCAGTTTAATGAGCGAATTTTCTCTGATGGCACTTTCGCTTAAAGCCATCGCAGGATCAGCTATATCGTATTGAAGTGACCGAATATGATAAGGTTCACCCGGATAGACATGATAAACAATGTGGCTATTGTTTTTTTCTTCATTAAAAACAACTTCCGGAGTCACTTTATTTCTGAAGTAACCTTTTTTCTGAAGAAAAATATTCATCTGTTGAGCGCCCTTTTTCATCTTCACAGAATCCAGAAGCACTGTTGGCTCGCCAACAGTGTAAGCCCAAAACATTCTCCAGCTTTTGCAAGCTTTCGCTGGTTTCTTTTTCGCAGCACGACGTTCATTTTTTGCTGCACATTTCACTGACATTTGTTCTACGCTCTTGGCCAGTTTATCCTTGTTGACCATCAGATAAACAGTATGATTAAACCGAAACCACAAAATCCGACGGTTCGGTTTGATTTTGGTAAAAGTCATCAGTTCATCGTCAGTGACATTGAAGTCAACCGGTTTATCATGAATCTCCAGATCGTGTCGGTGCATGAATGCTTCACCTTCCGGAATTTGACGCAGCCTGCCGCAGGCCACTAACAGGAGTGCTCCGGTCATTGAAAGTATGATTCTCCTGATGGTCTTCAAAGGCTCGCTTTATCTTGCAGCGCAATTTTGCTCCAAAAAGTTGTAATTCGTCATCAAGTTGCAAAAATGCTGCCGTTGAAAAAAGATATCAAACTCGTGCGTTCGCTTCACCAAAAGAAGTTCAGAAACCTGAACGGTCTTTTTATGGTGGAAGGTCTTAAGATGGTGGAAGAGGCAATTCATTCTGAATTGGTTGTTCATTCCTTGTATTCTTCGAATGAAATATTTTGCAATCATCATTCAATAAGTATAAAGGTAACTGCCAAAGAAATGGAACAGATGACTGCATTAAGCTCGCCTTCAGCGCATCTTGCAGTATTGCATCAAAGGAATCAGACCATCGCCAATGCAACAGGTGATACTGTCATTGTCCTGGATGGAATTGCGGACCCTGGAAACCTTGGAACCATCCTGAGAACAGCTGAATGGTTTGGTGTTCAAACCATCTTTTGCACGCCGGATTGTGTGGAGCTGTACAATCCGAAAGTAGTACAATCCACTATGGGTAGTCTGTTCAGAATGAATGTGATTTATGAAGAGATTCCTGAACTAGTTGAATGGCTCATATCGAAAGACTTTGTTTTGATCGGTGCGGAAATGAATGGCACCAATCACTTCGATTTTGTTTTTCCTTCAGAAACGGCATTGGTCATTGGAAGTGAAAGCCATGGCATCAGCGAAGAGATGAAGCAATTTTTAAATTCTTCTATCACTATTCAAGGAAAAGGTCAAGCAGAATCGTTGAATGCGTCCATTGCCACCTCGATTCTGCTCGCTGAATCATTCCGGCAGCGCAGGTAATTCCATCCAGTGTGTGACGTCTTTGAAAAAATGATTGCTGTTGCCTTCTCCTTGCCAGAAATGCGCTCCATGTGTGATCCGTCGTTCTGATCCTTGAGGATAAAAGTCTTTGCAGAATTTCATCATGATCACCTCCCTTAATTCGAACTCTCCGCTTTTGCCGGGTAAAAAAACTTTGTTGCCAGGTACAAAAGCCAGAACACGCTGTCCATCACCTGGTAATTTTTCTTCGACTGAAATCCAGTTCATGCAGTAGCGTATGTTTTCAAAATGTACTCAACCTGTCCGAGGTGGTGATCAGCATGCCATGCGTAAAGCGCCAAAACTTGATTGAGTGTAGGCGCTTTTTTGTATTGAGGGTGAAAATAAGTTCTTTCGAATTGCTCCGGAGTCATGGATTTCAACACATTGACCCAACGTACATGAAGTGATTCAATCAACGAAACGGATGTGCGTACTTCTGTTATTTTTACTTCTTCCAATGCCGACCAACTATTCTCTTCGTATGGTTTGATGGTTGGCTGATCTTCCGTTAGTGCGAGCTTAAATCGGATATAGGCATTGACGTGACTGTCTGCGAGGTGATGAATGATCTGTCTGGCATTCCACCCATTTTCCCGATAAGAAAGGGTGAGTTGGTGAGCTGACAACTGATTCACCACTGCAAGTAATCGCAAAGGAAATGTATCGAGCCTGGCTATAAAATCTGCGCGCATCTCGGCGGTCACTTCAGTTGGCTCAACAAACCGCCCAATTGGATAAACATTCTTTTCTGTTTCCATTTTATTTACCCAAAAAGGTTGGTTTTCTTTTTTCCATAAAAGCTGCAACACCTTCTTTATAATCTGCTGTATGACCGGCTTCAATCTGGTGTTTTTCTTCCAATGCTAGTTGTGTATTTAGATCATTGGTCATCGATTGATTCAACAACGATTTGATCAATCCAAGAGCATGTGTAGGCATCACAGCGAGGTCCTGACCAAGTTTTGTAGCTGAATCCCAAAACGTTTCATCACTGAATACGCGATAAATCATTCCCCATTTTTCGGCGTCAGTAGCGGTGATCTTTTCGCCCGTCATCATAATCGCCGATGCTTTCTGAAAACCAATTAACCGTGGAAGAAAAAAAGTACCGCCGCTGTCTGGCACCAATCCGATTTTAGAAAATGCTTGCAGGAAAGAGGCTGACTCAGCCGCAACCACGATGTCGCATGCAAGAGCGATGTTCGCGCCTGCACCCGCTGCCACGCCATTCACCGCAGCAATGACAGGTTTAGCAATCGATCTTATTCGTGTGATCACCGGATTGTAATGTTCACTGAGAATTGTTCTGAATCCAGGCGCTTCCGGTCCGGTTACTTCTGCCAGATCTTGTCCGGCACAAAATGCTTTGCCGTTGCCTGTTAGAATGATCGCCCGAATATTCTCATCAGTGGCAACTTCATCCAGTTTTTGCTGAAGGGTAAGAGCCATTTCGCGATTGAAGCTATTAAAAACCTGCGGCCGGTTGAGTCGCAGAATGGCCAAATTTCCCTGTTGTTCGTATTGGATGGTGTCGCTCATTAGAAGTGAAGATTATGGCGGAAAATTAAGGTGAGAATTTGTAATGGAGATTTATTCTTTCGGCTTAGGCAAACAGATTGAACTCTAAAGAAATATCGGATCAGGTTTTATTGGATCATTCTTGACGCTGAAAAATAATAGTGAGAATCTGACGCACATTTTACTGACGCAAAAAAATGTGCGTCAGTAAAATGTGCGTCAAAAACTGACGCATATTTTTCTAACTCGAAAAAATGTGCGTCAACAAATGTCGGCTATTTAATTCATTGATGACATCAAAGCACCTTCTAACTCAACAAAAGGGGAGACAGATCACATGATGTGAAAACTGAATTCAATCTTCAAACGCCCTTTTTTTCTGGCGTGTCATTAGTTTTATAATGATCTGAATAATCAACGCACCGATGATCGATTTGACAATCGCTCCGGGTAAAATATCCGTTACAATTTTTTGCCAGCCTTCCGGATTCAATCGCATCATCCACAGCGCACCCAAAAGAATGATAATGGTGTGTCCTAAAAACCAGTTGAGAATCGCAGGTATTGTTTTCCGAAAAGCTTGGAGTTCGGTGAGGTAACCGCATACTGCTGACGCGGCAACGAAGCCAAAGAAAAATCCTCCGGTTAATCCGAAGAATGATTCAACTCCTGATCTATATCCCGCAAATACAGGCAGGCCTATTCCGCCCGCAATGAGGTAAAGCAGCACAGCGGGAACACCAATGCGCCATCCAAATGCTATCGAAACAAACAATACAATCAGCGACTGCAACGTGACAGGCATTTGTCCTTTCATTTCAATGATCAATGGACAAAGTCCAAGCAACAAACCAAGACTGATGACTAGTTTGATGACATAATCGACTTTCGGATTGTTTCCGAATTGGAGGTAGTGATTGAGCAATGGAAATAAAATTAGCGGTTGTCAATCATGAATTGAATAGCATCAGAAAGCACTATGTAGTTGTTTTTTCGATCGACATCTGCCATCAGTTCTGAAGGATCAATAGTAATGCTTTCAATTTGTGAGGAAGGTTTTTTGATGTCCACTGTGTAAATAGGTTCTACCCAATTCCAGTCTTTTTGAATCGTCCATTTCCCATTGTAACCATCAGCAGGTTTTTCATTGCGCATGATGTCTAGTGCAATCACAAAAGTTTCGTAAGTACCGTCTTTGTATTTTACTTCGAGGTCGATCGGCATCGGCATTTCTCCCTTGCGTTGCAAAATGACCTGGGTAGATTTATTATCACTTGTAATTCCTGCAATCGAATAATCAATCGTTTTAATCGTATTCACAAAATACTCATTGTACCAGTCGAGTTCCATGCCGCTTTGTTTTTCCAATACATGAATAAAATCATAATCATCGGGATGACGAAACTTGAATGTGTTGAAATAGTTGAGCAAACCAGTTCTGAAGTTGAAAGTTCCGACAACATACTCCAATTGTGCGAGGTAAACTTCTCCTTTGCTATAAGCTGCGGTGCCATAGGCATAGTTCGTTTCGTAGTGGTCGGCATGGGTATCCAGGCCTTCTTCTTTTCCTTCGCGAACAATGTCAAAGTAGCCGTTGTATGCTGATTTATGTCCGGTAGGCATGCCGGAGCGGAACAAGTAATCCATGGTTTCCTGCGCTGCGAAACTGGTAAAACCTTCATCCATCCAGCAGTACAAACTCTCGTTGGTTGCCAGCACGCCTTGATACCATGAGTGTGCTGCTTCATGCACACTCACACCCATCAGACTTGGAAGTTTTCTGTTGCCGGTAATAAGTGTCGCCATTGGATATTCCATTCCTCCATCACCACCTTGAATAATGGTGTATTGTGGGTAAGGATACACTCCAAAGTTTTTACTCATGAATTCAAATGCTTTGGTCATCAATGGTTGCATGTCTTTCCATGCAGTGTTGTAGTCTTTTTCTTTTTGATAAATAAAATGAATTACCGGTCCACCGGGAACTTGAATTTTGTCGTGGGTAAAATCTGGATCTGCTGCCCAAACAAAATCATGAACGTTCTGTGCTTTGAATTTCCAGATCAACCGATCACCGGATGTTTGTTTCACTTTGGATTCGTCTGTGGCATATCCGTATCCAATTTCTTGAGCGTTTTGCAGAACACCCGTTCCTCCAATGATGTATTTTTTTTCAAGTGTAATATTCACTTCAAAATCTCCCCATACACCATAAAACTCACGCCCGATGTATGGGTTCGGATGCCATCCGTGAGTATCAAACTCACAGATTTTCGGATACCACTGACTCATGCTGTAATCTATACCCTCGCTGTTGTCGCGCCCTGAGCGTCTTACTTGTAACGGAACCTGTCCCTCAAAATCCAACTCGAATTCTACTTTACTTCCCGGTGCGATCGGTTTGTCGAGATATACTTCGAGGATGGTTTCATTCTCTACGAATTTTTGGGATTTGCCATCGAGTTTTAATGAACGGATATGAAGGAAGCCTTGCTCTTCAACTTTCAAATTGGAAATGCGATCACCGACTCTTGAATCCGGATCAGAAATGGTTCTGGAGCGCACATCCATCGCACTGCCGGGTTGGAATGCATTAAAATACAAATGAAAAAAAACCTTTGAAAGTGCTTCAGTAGAATTGTTGGAATAGGTGAGTCGCTCTTTACCTTTATATTGATGGTTTTCGGTGTTGAGATCAACATCAATTTTGTATTCTACCCGTTGTTGCCAGGATGCATTTTGTGCGTTGGCTTGAATACAAAGAAATTGCACAAAGGCAATAAAAAGGAATTTCTGCATTTTTGTAAATTATAAAAATCGTGCGAATGTATTTGCAAAGACGTTGCCATGTGGTATTTCAATTGTTGAACGGTATGAAAACACTTTTTTCGGTGTTGTTATTCTCTGCTTGCACGGGCCAAACTCCTCCGAATCCGCCCAATCAAATTGATCAATCTACTGTTTCCGTCGAACTTGCATATATCGATTCGTTAGAGAATGCTTTTGAAGCCCATCCTGATTTTTATGCTTTAGGTTTTGATTTCCCGGTTGGAAAACCGGATGGCAAAGGTTATTACAATGCTCAGACTTTTCGGGAGAACAATCACCTGGGAGATGACTGGAATGGAAGGGGTGGAGGCAATTCGGATCTGGGAGATACGGTGTTTGCGGTTGCAGATGGATACGTCACTCAATCCATCCAGTTTTTTGGTGGATGGGGAAAAGTGATAAAAGTTGTGAGTGCCTGGAAATCTGGAAACCAAATAGAAATGGTGGAATCACTGTATGCACATTTCGAAAAAATGCTGGTGAAGAAGAGCGAATGGGTGAAAAAAGGTCAAGCTATTGGGACAATTGGCAATGCAGAAGGAATTTATTATGCTCATTTGCATTTGGAAATTCGGGATGAGCCAGGAATGGAGCTAGGTGCGGGTTATGCGAAGGATGCAAACGGATATCTTGATCCCACGAAGTTTATCAAATCGCATCGAAAATTATAAGAAGTGAGATTTGGCGAAGTGACTTGCAATGATTCTGTGAAATATCGCTTTTTCTAGACTCAGCCGATGGTTGATTGCTCTCAAGAATTCAGACTTCTGTATATCCCAGATCTTTTCCGAAAGATTCAGGAATAAATAACAAGGAGATCATTGCGAGTGCAATGCAAATGATTCCGATGATCAATGCCGAATGGATGCTGCCCATAGAAGATTCCATTGCTTTGAATGAAAGTGTGATGGGAACTACTGCACCACGAACAAAATTTGGAACTGTCGTTGTCACGGTTGCTCGGATATTCGTACCGAACGATTCAGAAGCCATTGTCACAAACAATGCCCAATAACCTGTGGCAATGCCTACCAGAAAACACATGATATAATACATCGTGCTGCTCATGTTTTGCCAATAGAGAAAAACGCCTGTGATGATCGAAGTGGAGATGAGATAAAGCAATACAATTTTTTTCCGGCTCTTAAAAATTTGACTGAGCAGACCGCTGAGCAGATCCCCAACTGACAATCCGATGTACGCATACATGATTGCAAATCCGATTTTTACCGGTTCGCCTTGCACATGATTGGTCATTGCAAACTTTTCAGAGAATTTAATCAATACGCCAATACAAAACCAGACCGGCAGCCCGATCATGATACATGCCAGATACCTTTTGAGTCGATGCGTTTTATTGATGAGCATGAAAAAATTGCCCTTGACTACATTCGATTTTTTCACTTCATCGAACATGCTGCTTTCAAAAGTTCCCATTCGTAAAGCAAGAAGAATTAATCCCAACGAACCTCCTATAATGTACATCACTTGCCAGTTCTGCAAGCCAAACCAATTCAATGATTGTCGGCTGATAAGAGCGGCCGCTACTGCTCCGAGTGCACCCATCGTCACGATAATCATGGTGCCATAACCTCGTTTTTCCTTGGACATAATTTCACTCACCAGAGTGATCGCAGCTCCTAATTCACCGGCGAGTCCGAGTCCGGCAATAAATCGCACAATGCTGTATTGGGTCATATCCACCACAAAAGCATTGGCGAGATTGGCAAGAGAATAAATAAGAATAGAACCAAAGAGGATATTTTTTCGGCCTTTCGTATCACCAATAATGCCCCAGAATAAGCCACCAACCAGCATACCTGTCATCTGCCAGAGGAAAAGGGTATAATCATATTTGTCGATCAATGCCAGATCAGAAATCCCAAGCGCTGCGATACTTTGTTTGCTGACAATATTGAAAAGCTGCAAGTCATAGATGTCTACGAAGTATCCCAGAGAAGCAACAAGGATCGTAAGTCGAATGGAATTGGTTTTGGATAGCGCCATACTTTGTAAATGCCGGGGCGCAATATAATGTGTGTGCGGAAAATGAATGAGTACGGAGCGAATGTCCAAAACAGTGTTACTTCCTTCCGGTATGAATGATTAATTTTTGTCCCGGTCGGATGTCTTCTCCGCACTTATTCCATTTCATAATATCCTTATCGGTCACGCCAGGATACTTTTTCGCAATCTTCCAAAGGGAATCACCACTCTTCACGGTATAAGTTAATGTTCCGGAATCGGATGCCTTTTTTGAGTCGGCTAATTTTTTTCTGGTTGAAATAAGTTTTGTTTTGGCTTGCTCATTCTGTGGATCTAACTTTATAATCTCTTCATACTTATTTGTAGCCTGTTGGTATTTACCGGACGAAATCAAGGCTTCTGCTTCTTCATTCAGCACGTTAATTCTGTTCGTGTGATCCACCATTACTTCGTCTGGTTTCACTTCTGTTACTTCTTTTGAATCAATATTTTTGTTGGCTGGCGGCAGGCTTTCATCTTCTCTTTTTTCTTCCGCAGGAGGTTTCTTTTTAGATTTTTTGATCTGCCTGTACAATTTCAATTTTTGCCCTTTCGCAATTTTATCCCCTTTGATGTTATTCCATTTTTTGATTTCTTTAATTGTGACATGATTCTTTTCTGCGATTTTACCCAATGAGTCACCGCGTTTTACTTTATAATAAAATGCTTCCTCTGTGATTTCTTTTTCCTCTGTTATTGAAGAAGTGGTTTGTGGAGACCATTTATAAATGCTGTCACTAAGAGCTTCGAACTTCAGCGCAGCAACACGATCGAGCATAAATGGCACTTTTCGATAACCAGGTTCTATGAATGCGCCTGTATAGACGGGATTAAATTGCCTCACAGCATATTGATTGAGTTGAAGAATTTCACAAAGCCCTTCCATCCTGAACTTCTGTGTGGCCGCAACAGGTTCAAAGTTGGCCATGATATCAAAGTAGTTGTTGAGTTGATTATCTGTTCTGCTTGATTCTATTAATTCTTTACAATAAGCAAGAAGCAAAATAAATGAACGGGTGTTTTCGTCGAGAGCATGCATCAACTCCGAAATATCGATTGTTGTTTGAAGTTGACTGGTGTATGGAACTCCTTTGAGATATGCAATGGTGGTGAGGAAATTATCTGCTGCAAATTTTTGGTTTAATTCCTGGATATAGTACGTCGCAACTTTAGTGGTAAAATCACCTCCCTTCCTTTCATCAATCAAAGAATCAACGCGTAGATGGTATTTTCTTGCCACCAAAAAATCCAAAGCCCACAATCCTGCCTTTCCTTCATTATCTTCAAAAGATTGACTGCATCCTGATAGCAACAATGGCAAGAAACGATAGTCGTCATGAATTTTTGCATTCGTGCATTCACGTTTGAAGAGTGGAAAATACAAATCACACATTGATAACAAAGCAAGATATTGTCGACAATCACCAGAAGGAAAAATCAACTCCTTAAACTGTTCTTTTTCCTTTTTATTGATGAACAATTTTTGACCAAAAATGAGACAGGAGTCTTTGGTTGGAAAATCCCAATGATGCGCTTTATTGTCACATTTAAAATGAGGTTGATTAAGTAGGGAAAGTTCCTGAGACAACCATTGTTGCTGTGATTTTTGAAATACTTTTTGTTGTGAACTGAAAAAGGATTGCTGACCGATCGCATTGGGCGATGGAACATTAAGAAGCAAAATGAACAGAAAAAGTGACAACTTCATCGAACAAAGAAAACGAGTGAACAATTCAAATGTAGCTATGGTTCGTTGAACTTATCAACCCCAATAGACTACACATCAAAGAAAAATAATAGCAAGTGCGATGAACAGTAGAATCATAACGATATAATACCAGAAGTCGACGAACCACGGAAAGTAGTTGATGTATTTCTTTATCCACTTTGTCATAGTTAAGACGACAACATGTTCTTGCGATATGTTTTTGATATCACCGTTTGCAGTCAGTCAGTTTAAGAATTTGCACAGGCGCAGGCAATCAATGCATCAACAGGTAAATACCCAGAGCAGTTGTCGCAAATAAAAACCACTTGCGTGTTCTTGTTGCGAATAAGTTGAGCGCGATAAGGTTCATAAGTGCCAAAAGTCGATGGTTTGCATTGGCAGTTAACAGAAGATTTCGTCAGTTTTCAAATTTGAAAAGTGGATATCGCATGGGCTGAATTTGTTCATAACATAAACATGTCATGGTTGAAATCTCTAAGAATGAAATGTTGGTTAAAACAGAAACCACAACTTAATTAGCCGTGTTATAAACCTGACCTGCAACTTACTTTTCAATCGACTGTTTTTTTTTCAAGCTCATTAAAATATTTCAGTTCAAATCTGACGAATAGAACTCAGTTTTTTTTCTGATTTGAAGCATGAATTTTTTGTCAAGGCAGAAGCAAAATATCAGGCCCGATGCAGTAGAGTTTTTTGTTTCATGGTTTTTTGGTTAATTGGAGAAACCACTTTCACATGAAGGTGGTTTTTCTTTGGCACCAATTGCCTATACCTAATCATTTTTAGAATAGAGTGCATCATGATTTTTGTCACTTCATTTCTTTAGAATATTTATCACTCTTTTTTTTTATTGGCTTATAAATTTGTGGTGTGTCTGGAATGAATATAAATCGCAATAGTTAAGATGGGAATGTTATACGTGATTGGACTGCTGTTCGCTTTGATTGGAATGTGGGTGCAGAGCCAATTGAAAAAAAAGATACAGAAGTACTCAGAAATCACACTGCTCAATCATCTGTCGGGGAGGGAAATAGCAGAACGAATGCTCAAAGAAAATGGCATCTTTGATGTCAAGGTCATTAGTGTCAATGGTCAGTTAACTGATCACTACAATCCGGCAATCAAAACGGTCAATCTGAGTCAGGATGTTTATCATGGACGAAACGCGGCGTCTGCAGCAATTGCAGCGCATGAATGTGGTCACGCCCTGCAGCATCAGTGGTCTTATCCTTTTCTTGGATTTCGTTCATCTCTTGTTCCTGTTGTGAATGTTGCCGGCACTGTTATGCCCTGGATTCTCATGGCGGGAGTTTTGCTGATCAATCAAATTCCAGGTTTGATTCTGATTGCAATCGTTGCCCAAGCGATCATTACATTATTCACACTTATAACTCTTCCTGTGGAATTTGACGCAAGTCGCAGAGCGCTCGCATGGATGCAACAAAATGGTATCGTTGTTACTCAGGAGTATGAAGCTGCCAAAGACGCGCTTCGTTGGGCGGCCATGACATACGTCGTTGTTGCTCTTGCTGCGGTGGCTCAACTCGTTTATCTAATGTCGCGTTACACTTCCCGACGAAATTGATCGGATTTCATTTGTGTTTGTTATTTACTTTAGGCGATCATCCGATTGTCATTAGTCTGAACTTACTTTTGGCCTGACACTTGCCAATATGTGCGAAATGTGCTGACCTATGAAACGAATTTTACCTTTTCCAACTCATCGAAAATATTTCTATACGCTGAGTATTATTCTGATGTCTTTTGTTTTGTTTATTGCATGCAGCGGTTCTAAAAAGCTAATGAAGGATGCGACGGTTCTTGAAAAAGGTGGTTTGCATCAGGAGGCTTTCGAGAAATACAATTTTATTTATAACAACTACGCAGATGCCGAAGCCCGAGTCGGCATGAAAAGAATGGCTCAGCAGATTTTGAATGAAAAGGTACAAAGAGCCCAAATGCAATGCATGAGTGAAAATTTTGATGCAGCTCTCTTGGCATTTGATGATGCTATCGCTTTCAGAAATGCTTATCCGACTTTCGATTTGAATGCTTCTGGAAATCTGGATGAAAGTCAACGGGAATGCAAGAGCAGATACATAGACATGTTATGTGAAAAGGCTGAGAGTTTTGTCAAGGAAGATGATTTTGAAAGCGCACACTTCTACATTCGAAAAATTGTGGCACTTGATCGAAACAATCAGAAAGCTCAATTTCTCGAAACTATGTGTGATATTCTACCGAATTATAGTGCCGGCAATATTGCGATGGACAAAGGTCTTTGGAGAGATGCTTACGTTTATTTTAATGAGGTGTGTAAAATAGATGCAGGTTTCCGGGATGCCTTGCAACTGAGGGATGAAGCTATGGCAAGAGGAACTTTTGCAATAGTCTATAAAATATCCGGTAATAAGAATATTTCGGATAGCAGGGAAGAGGCATTGGCTGCCAAAATAAAAGGAGTACTGTTGGCATCTGAAAATCCTTTCATGGAATTATTGGAACGAGATGACCTCGAGGTGATTTATGAAGAACAACAAGAAACCATGGCGCCGGGATTCGAATACGAAACAGGCGCGGAATCTGGTAAATTAAAACGTGCCCGTTTTATTCTGTCTGGTGAACTGGTGAGTCTTGATTATGGAAGCACTGCGGAATCACGTACAAAATGCGATTGCTACGCAGCATACAAAATTTATTCGGACAAAGTGAACTGTTACCAGTTTACTCAGAATGCTTCATGCAGCGCAACATTTAAGTATAAACTATTGGATGCCGAAACAGGAAAACTGTATAAATCGGATGTGATTTCTTTTGCAGATGAAGATGTCGGCAAGCGATTTACATACGAGATTATGAAGAAAATAAGCCTTACTTCTCCCACAGGAATGCGAGATCATGATGTCAACTTATCAAATCTTCAAAATCCGGAAACGGATCCACTCATCTCAGAGCAAGAGATGCTAAATAAAATGTATTCCTTTATATCTCAGAAAGTAGCAGATGCAATGAATTCATTCAGACCATAAGTTGCTGATGAATGAAAGAAATCATTGGCAAGATCATTTGTTGTTCATCGTTTAGAACTTCAAAATCACAAAAGGGTCGACGTTGCTCATCGGTTAATTGTTCCTTCATTCTGGATTTGACCTGATCAGAACAGAGTCCACTTCTCTGCATGGTGCGCTGTATTTTTAAGGATTCCGGAGCAGAAATTAATATGATGTGATCGCAATCTTCAAAAGTTTTGCTCTCAATCAGAATCGCCGCTTCTCTTATTATATATGGAGCACGCTGTTTTTTTTTCCAGGCAAGGAAGGATTGTGCCACAAGCGGATGCACCAATTGATTGAGATGTTCTAACTTAAGTCCATCAGAAAAAACCAATTCAGCTAAACGCTTTTTGTCGAGTATGCCATTTTTGAAAATTTCATTCCCGAAGATTTCCCTCAATGAGATGAGTAGTTCAGGATGGTCATCGTACAGTTTTTTTGCTTCAAGATCAGCATTGAAGATGGGGACACCTAGAGTAGCAAAAACAGAACATACCATTGACTTTCCTGCACCAATTCCGCCTGTGACGCCAACTACTTTCATAGATCTCGCTTACTGATTTTTCATTATGTCATGGCGAAATTAGCAGATGACCGCATGAATTGTTCTTCTTTTGCACATTCAACAATTTGAACAATGAGCCATCTGATTGCCCCGAGTGTACTTTCTGCAGATTTTGCCAATCTCCAACGTGATATTGAAATGATCAATCAATCGGAAGCTGATTGGTTTCATGTCGATGTGATGGACGGAGTGTTCGTGCCGAATATTTCTTTTGGAATGCCTGTAATCAGCGCCATTCATCGTCATGCAAAAAAACCACTGGATGTTCATTTGATGATTGTTGATCCCGATAAATACATCAGTGATTTTAAAAAGTGTGGAGCGATGATGCTGACCGTTCATCTCGAAACATGTAAGCATCTTCACAGAACAGTTCAGTCAATCCATAACGAAGGAATGAAAGCTGGAGTAGCCATCAATCCGCATACACCTATTTCTGCATTGGAAGATATTCTTCCTTTTGTCGATTTGGTTCTGGTGATGAGTGTGAATCCCGGGTTCGGAGGTCAATCATTTATTGAGCAAACCTATTCCAAGCTTCATAAACTGACTGAGTTGAGAAAAAATCAATCCAATCAATTCCTGATCGAAGTTGACGGTGGAGTAGGTGGCGCGAATTACAAACAGCTGATATCAGCTGGCGCAGACGTTTTGGTCGCGGGCAATTATGTCTTTTCTGATTCTGATCCGGTCAAAATGATCCATTCTTTGAAAACTGTGTGAAGTCTTTCCGGATCGGTTACACTCAAAATATTTTTCTGTATTCAAAAGACAGCTTTACAATGGTCCGACGGATCCATTCGGATCGCTAATTGTTGAAAGTCAAGGGATTTGAAATCCAAATCACTTTGATTTCATAAGTCGCCCATTTCGTTAAAGCGACCATTTGCATAGATGAATTAAAAATAAACGTCGATAAATTAGGATTTATCAACAATGAGTGTTTATATTTGCAAGACCTAACTAGAAAGTTTCGCCCTAAGCTTCTCTAGGCAAACAAAACAAAATTCTATTTTACTAACCAATCCTAACTTTAGATGAAGTCTATTTACGCTTTTTCTGTAGTCTGTAGTCGCCTTTTGGCAAAAAACGGAACCTTAATTCTGTTGGCTGCGGCTCTGCTTTTCGCGAATTTCACCGCGAATGCTCAATGCAGCAACGTGACTTACGGCGGAACCATCGGTTCCAACCAATCAGGTGTTGTGGGTTATAATCCCGCTACATTCCTGAACATCACCAGCCCGTCAGGCGGTTCTGGTTCGATGCAGTACATGTGGTTGTACAAGAGCTCCAGCACTGACTATGTTTTTCAAGCGGTCGGCGGCGCAAGTTCAGCGACTTACGACTGTCCGTCTATCAATGAAACAACCACTTTTCGTCGTTGTGCTAGAAGATCAGGATGTTCAAGCTGGGATGGTGAGTCGAATGATGTTTGTGTGACTATTAACACCAACACATGTAACAACCTTACTAGCGGTGGAACGATTGGTTCCAACCAGACTGGTTGTGTTGGATTCGATGCATCACCTATCACAAACATTGCCTCACCATCCGGTGGGACTGGTGCATTAGAAATCATGTGGTTTTATTGGAATGCCTCAACAGGAGGTAATATGACTCTCATCAATGGTGCCACTGGTCTTTCTTACGATCCAGGCATCATCAATCAGGATACATATTTCAGAAGATGTGCTCGCAGACAAGGTTGTACAAATTACGACGGAGAATCAAATGATGTATTTGTCGATGTTTCTGCTTGCTGCAATGCAACAATCGATCAGATAG
>JANOVT010000026.1:0-7765 GCA_031417525.1 Flavobacteriales bacterium
CTTTCTCCTCGCAATACTTTTTCTTACTTTGGCCTGATGATTCCCATGCAGCCAAGTGCCCTTTCCAATTTGTTTTTTCCATGCAGGCAAAACAAAATCGAAGAATCGGGAATTACAATATGCAGTTCGCCGTTGGGTTACGCTGCAACCCTGACCCGCCCAATGAAGACGACTCTTTTTTGTTCTGTATTTATTATTTGGCAGCAGATCGCCCAATGTCAGAACACAGGAATAAACATTTCCTTTACTGAAGACACTTTAACAATAACCAACAATCTTCTTAGGTTTGATGTTGAATTCGAAAATATCAATGGTGAGCGAACATTTTTATACTTTGCAGACAATATTTGTTTGTATGATGAAGAAAGTACATACCGGTTTTCCCGCGGGTTGGGTATATTGATAACAGATGAAAATACTGTGTTGTTCTGTTCATCACTCAGAAAGGTTACATTAATTGGTTATACAGAGAAACGTATGAATCGAATAATGAAACGCAACAAAATGGAAAAGGAGAATGGTCAACTTTTCTGCAAGCGTCGTCGGTTAAGGCTCACACCAGGAATAACCACGCGTCATTATCAGCTTAATTTATGTGAGCAAATTCCTGCAGGAGAATATCACGTGCAAATTTGCTATTTCTATGTCAGGGATCTTGAAATCGATAATGACTGTATTAAATGTTACCCTAGGACCATTGAGAATGATAAATTTTATGAAGGCATCATTATTTCTGATCAACTTGTTTTAGTCAAGTACTAAAGGAGTGTTTTGGCATGAGGATTAAAGCAAACAAACTTCAAACATGAATCGACAGACAAAAAGGGTAGCAGCTAATAGCAATTACCGGCAACTGGCGGTTTAGTGGTTTATTGAAGATTTGTGCTGGAAGAAAGCTCATTAGTATGTTTGAAAGGTAGTGCGGATTCCGATAGCTATCGTGGCGCTAACTTCTGGTAGCTGTAAAACTTTTTAGGCCATGTAACCATCAACCTTGAGATATTTCATCATCATCATTTTGGCATTTGTGCGAAATTCAACTACTCAACATCAAAAATCACTTGATTGCTTCTATTCTGGATTCGAGGAAATGTGTTCACTTGATAGTCCATGGCGCTTTGAAGTTGAATACTTCTAACATCGTTCTGCGATAGTTGGCTTAGTGATGAGAATAAATTGGTTTCGTGAATATGGGCAGCGTTTTTTTTGAATACAATAGGTGAAAGTTGAACGTTGAGGTTGGTTCACAACCAGCGGTGGCTTTATATTGTGACCAATTTCTGAATCTGGACTAAACATCATTATGAAATAACTTTGAATAAAACATGGAAAAAATTCTTTTGAACTATTGGTGGATTATTTTGATCATTGTAAGTATTGCACTCTACAAGTATATCCTTAGATTTCTTTTCGGAATGGTAATCGTGCCTGAGGATCGCATTGGCCTGGTGACGAAGAAATTTGTTTTATTCGGATCAAATAAAGAACTGCCTGATGGACGGATTGTCGCGACATTAGGAGAAGCCGGATTTCAGGCAAAGACGTTGGCACCGGGCCTTTATTTTTGGAAATGGTTTTGGCAATACGATGTGACGATGGAAGCCTTTACCATCATTCCTGAAGGCAAAATCGGTCTGTTACTTTCAAAGGATGGTGGTGAAATTCCTACTGGAAATATTCTTGCAAAATATGTAGACTGCGATAGTTTTCAGGATGCAACCAAATTTTTATCCAATGGAGGACAACGCGGAAGACAAACAGCTTACATTACGGCTGGCTCTTATAGAATTAACACTATGCTATTTCAGGTTTCAACAACTGATATGGTTCGAATTCAAGAAAGCATGGTGGGAATTATTACGACGTTGGATGGCTTGCCAATTGACGCCGGACAAATTGCGGGTAAGTTAGTTGATGGTCATAATAATTTTCAGGACTTTGATTTATTCATAAAAAACAATGGAAACCGGGGCTTGCAACCTCAGGTGATTTTAGCTGGTTCCTATAATTTAAACCCTTGGGCCATACAGATTGAAGAAACTCCAATGACCGAAATACCAATTGGATTTGTTGGTGTGGTCATTTCTTATATCGGGCAGGAAGGTCATGATTTGACGGGAATTGATTTTAAACATGGTAATATTGTTGAAAAGGGTTATAAAGGCGTTTGGCTCGAACCACTCGGCCCCGGAAAATATCCCATCAACAAATACATAATGAAGGTGGAATTGGTGCCAACTACCAATCTTGTTCTGAATTGGGCATCGGCAAGAAGTGAGGCACATAACTTAGATAAAAATCTTAGTACGATTACTGTGCGCTCTAAAGACGGATTCCCTTTTAATCTGGATGTTGCACAAATCATTCATGTTCCAACAACGGAAGCTCCAAAAGTGATTGCCCGATTTGGGAATATGGTGAATCTGGTATCACAAGTATTGGAACCAACGATTGGAAATTATTTTAGAAACTCTGCTCAGGACAGCGACGTCATTGCTTTCCTTTCTACAAGAAAGGAAAGACAGGAATCAGCGAAAGAACATATCAAGAAAGTTTTGGACGAGTATAATGTCAATGCAGTGGATACACTTATAGGGGATATCGTTCCTCCTGAGTCACTTATGAAAACACTTACGGATAGAAAGATTGCTGAAGAGCAAAAAGTGACCTACGATACTCAAAAGAAAGCGCAGGAAACACGACAGGGTATGGAAAAAGAGACTGCCATCGCTGATATGCAAAAAGATATTGTGAAAGCGCAACAGAGTGTGGAAATTGCTGAACGAACAGCCAGTGCGACGGTGAAAAAGGCAGAAGGTGATGCCACCGGAGTAAAACTTGCAGTTGGAGCTGAAGCAGAGGCCACCAAATTACGAGCCCATGCTGAAGCTGAATCGACAAAAGCAAGGGCTCAGGCAGATTCAGAGGCCATTAAATTGAAAGCTTCTGCTGAGGCTGAACAAATAACGCTTACCGGAAATGCTGAAGCTGGGAAAATTCTGGCGGTGGGTAAATCCACAGCCGAGGCTTATGAATTAGCGGTAAAAGCAATTGGAGGTGATAATTTTACCAAGTATAAGATCACAGAAGAACTTGCAAAAGGCAACGTGAAGTTAATTCCAGATGTATTAATAAGTGGAACAGGAAATGGCAATGCAATGGATGGATTATTAGGCCTGAAATTAATGGAAATGATGGAGCCTAAGAAGTCTGAAGATGATAAATGATGAGCTATAAATATTGCAAAAGTTGCATGAAGTGTTATGCTTGACGAATCTTCGCGATGGTAACAGTAATTTAATTGAATGTCAATTCTATGAACACCACACAGGAACATAATGAGCGAATTGCTAAAATGACATTTGCGTCAGTATATCCTCACTATGTCAAAAAGGTTGAAAGTAAAGAAAGAACAAAAGAAGAATTGCATCAAGTGATCGAGTGGTTAACGGGTTATGATGAAAGGAAAGTGAATTCAATGATTGAAAAGAAAGTAACATTTGAAGAATTCTTTAATTCAGCCAGCTTAAACCCAAATACTCATTTGGTTACCGGCGTTATTTGTGGTTACCGCATAGAAGAAATCGAAAATCAGTTGACACGGCAGGTCCGATATCTGGACAAATTGGTGGATGAATTAGCAAAGGGCAGAAAGATGGAGAAGATCCTGCGTACAACTTAATTCTAATTGTTCTCACTGAAACTTGCAGTCAAGAGTTGTTTTCGAAGCGCGGAAAAAATGATAACCTACAATGCAGTTTGATGAATCTCGATCAAATTCTCAAAATGAATGAGGAAGTGGATGTGATGACACAACTGGGATATCCTCTCTATTTTTTGACTGTAATTGGAGTCTGGAAATTATTAAGTTTCGCAGCTTTACTCATTCCTCGATTTTCGATTTTAAAAGAGTGCGCGTATGCAGGCTTCTATTTTATCATTTCCGGAGCTGTGTTTTCTCACCTAACTTGTAGAGATGAAGCAGTAGAATATTTCGGCCTAATTTTATTGCTTGTCCTTACTATTACATCTTGGAATTTCAGACCTGAAGATAGAAAAATTAATTTGCGTAGAATATTGTCAACCAACAATCAAAACAAATGAAAAAGCAATTGACATCAGCTCATCGCAATGAAGTGCTCAATGTATTACGAGCGCGCTTTGAGAAAAATATGAATCGACACAAAGGTATTGATTGGTCGAAAGTAAGCGCAAAACTTGAGACTAATCCGGGTAAAATCTGGACACTAAATGAAATGGAAGAAACAGAAGGAGAACCTGATGTGATTGGATACGATAAAAAGACGAACGAGTATATTTTCTGTGATTGTTCGGCGGAAAGTCCTAAAGGTAGAAGAAGTATTTGTTATGATCATGAAGCACTGGAAGCACGAAAGGAGAATAAACCCGTTAACAGTGCGATGCAAATGGCGGCTGATATGGGCGTTGAACTTTTAAATGAAGAACAATATCGTGAGTTGCAACAACTTGGTAAGTTCGATACAAAAACATCCAGTTGGGTTAAAACACCTGCCGATATCAGGAAACTTGGTGGTGCCATTTTCGGTGACTACCGATATGAGAAAGTTTTCATCTATCACAATGGTGCGGAGTCTTATTATGCAGCCCGTGGTTTTCGTGGCTCGATCAGAGTTTAGGTATTGACAACTGATGAAAATTATAATGAATCCGAAGGTTGACTTTTATTTTACAAAAAATAGTCAATGGCAGCAAGAGGTTGAGAAGCTGAGGCTGATTGTGCTGGCGTGTGGGTTGGATGATGAATTGAAATGGGGCGTTCCTTGCTATACCCATCAGAAAAGAAATGTTGTTTTAATACATGTCTTTAAAGAATACTGTGCATTGTTATTTTTCAAAGGTGTTTTGCTAAAGGATTCGCATGGAATTCTAGTTCAACAAACAAAAAATGTTCAGGCGGGACGACAGATTAGATTTACAAATATTCTTGAAATTATTGAATTGGAGAGTGTTTTGAAAAGCTATATTCACTCCGCCATAGAGGTAGAAAAATCCGGATTGAAAGTGAATTTGAAAAAGACTACGGAGTTCAGTATGCCGGCAGAATTTCAAAATCGGCTTAAACAAATTCCGACTTTAAAGAAAGCATTTGAATCGTTAACGCCAGGACGACAAAGGGCGTATCTGCTCTATTTTTCATCTGCGAAACAATCCACAACTAGAGAATCCAGAATAGATAAGTATTTGCAATCTATTCTCCATGGAAAAGGTTTGGATGATTAATTTCAGATGCTTTTAGGCATAAAAATTATTCGATAAAAGTGGTTTGTGTACAAATATAAGAGTCAGATAAAAATGAATCAGGACATTCAGAGCTACAATGATGCACAGGTAATTGGCGATCAGGAAATTTGTAATCTACTGGCGAACGAAATAGGTGCAAAACTTCCCAATGCAGAAAACAAAATTTGGCACGCTCATCCTGTTTGGTTTCTTGATGGAAATCCTATTGTGGGTTACAGTAAACTGAAGAACAGTGTTCGATTGCTTTTTTGGAGCGGGCAATCGTTTGAAGAGGATGAACTTCAAAATGAAGGTAGCTTCAAGGCTGCTGAAAGGCGCTATACATCGGTCGATCAGATCAATACAAAGGATTTGAAGCGCTGGTTGAAAAAGGCTTCAGCTATTCAGTGGGACTATAAAAACATAGTCAAACGCAAAGGCGTTCTGGAACGACTAAAATGAATATTAGTAGGATCATGAAATAAAAAAAGTGGAATGATAATTTGCAACAGCTTGGCGTAATGGTTGTCACAAGCCAACTAACATTCTGAAGAAATGAAAAAGGTGGTCCTTTGAAAAGACCACCTTTTATTTTTACTTCAAATAATTTTAAATCAGACTAATTCGAATCGATCAAGATTCATCACTTTGTTCCATGCAGCAATAAAATCTTTAACAAATTTCTCTTGTGAATCTCCGCAACCATAAACTTCGGCAATAGCACGAAGTTCTGAGTTAGAACCGAAGATGAGATCTGCCCGTGTTGCTGTCCATTTCACTTCTCCTGATTTACGATCACGTCCTTCGAAAACATCCTCAGATCCGGCAATACCTTTCCAGGTTGTTCCCAAATCAAGCAGATTCACAAAGAAGTCATTTGTAAGAGTGCCCGGACGTTTTGTGAAAACTCCAAGGTTTGATTGATCGAAATTTGCATTCAGTGAACGCATGCCGCCGATGAGAACCGTCATTTCCGGTGCAGTCAAAGACAAGAGTTGCGATTTGTCTACCATCATTTCTTCCGCTGAAATGGTGTACTTTTTTTTCAGATAATTGCGAAAGCCATCAGCGTAAGGTTCAAGCACCGCAAATGACTCTACATCTGTTTGCTCTTGAGAAGCGTCCGTTCTGCCGGGTGTAAATGGAACTTTAATTTCAATGCCAGCATCTTTTGATGCTTTTTCAATTGCAGCGCATCCGGCAAGCACAATGAGGTCTGCGATGGACACTGCCTTTCCTGATTGAGCTGCGTTGAAATCTTTCTGCACTGCTTCCAATGCTGCAAGCACTTTCGAAAGTTGAGTTGGATTATTCACTTCCCAATTTTTCTGTGGAGCAAGACGAATTCGTGCACCATTTGCACCACCACGTTTGTCAGATCCACGGAACGTTGAAGCTGACGCCCATGCTGTTGTAACTAATTCTGAAACGGAAAGTCCGGATGCTAGAATTTTGCTTTTTAAAGTTGAAATGTCTTTATCGTCAATCAATGCATGAGAGACAGCAGGAACCGGATCTTGCCAAATTAATTCTTCTGCTGGAACTTCTGGTCCTAGGTACCGCACTTTTGGGCCCATGTCTCGGTGAGTCAATTTGAACCAGGCTCGTGCAAACGCTTCATCAAATTCTTTTGGATTTTCAAAAAAGCGTCTAGATATTTTTTCATAGATTGGATCAAATCTCAAAGAAAGATCTGTGGTCAACATAAATGGTGCATGCTTTTTTGAAGGATCGTGTGCATCTGGCACAGTGCCTTCACCAGCGTTGCCTTTTGGTTTCCATTGATGCGCACCGGCGGGACTCTTGGTCAACTCCCATTCAAAATTAAAGAGGTTTTCGAAGAAGTTGTGATTCCATTTTGTAGGAGTAGTCGTCCAGGTACCTTCGAGTCCACTGGTAATTGTATTACTTCCGTGACCACTTCCCAGTGTGTTTTTCCAGCCCATACTTTGTTGTTCTATGCCGGCTGCTGCAGGTTCAGGCCCAACATATTTACCTGGATCTCCGGCGCCATGTGTTTTACCAAGTGTATGACCACCTGCAATTAGAGCTACAGTTTCTTCATCATTCATGGCCATGCGACCAAAGGTTTCACGAATATCCATCGCGGCAGCCAAAGGATCAGGATTGCCATTCGGTCCTTCGGGATTGACATAAATAAGTCCCATCTGAACGGCAGCCAAAGGATTTTCAAGTTCTCGATTTCCTGAATAGCGATTATCATCGAGCCATTTCTTTTCCGAGCCCCAATAAATATCTTGCTCTGGCTCCCAAACATCTTCACGTCCACCTGCGAAACCAAATGTTTTGAAACCAGCAGATTCGAGAGCGCAATTGCCAGCCAGAACCATCAAATCAGACCACGAAATTTTCCTGCCGTATTTCTGTTTGATCGGCCAGAGCAAAAGACGAGCTTTATCGAGGTTGCCGTTGTCAGGCCAACTATTAAGTGGTGCAAATCGCTGGGTGCCACTTCCTGCGCCACCTCGGCCGTCAGCAATTC
>JANOVT010000027.1:0-15191 GCA_031417525.1 Flavobacteriales bacterium
CCCGTCGGACTTGTAAACAAACCGGCTTGACTAACCATTAGCGATTTGTATGTCTGACCTTCAACGAGTGACAATGTCGCAGAACTAAAATTTCTTTTATTAAAAATGCCAAACCCAAATTTTTGCCAGGCTTGATATTGAAATGTCACAGGACCTAACAATGCTGTGTCATTTCTGAAAATTTCATTTCCTCTGTAAATCGTTTTAAAAAGATCTCTGCTAAAACTCAAACTTCCATGATAGTTTGTGCTGATGCCAACACGAAAACCCCAATGCGGATGATTCAAGATGGTGTCTCTCAAATTCAAAAATTCTATTCCACCATTTAGAATCATTCCTGCCCTGTTCTGCTCTTTCGCTGAACCGGACAAACGATCAAGATGATCATCTTCCAGATGACCACCAAAAAATGATTTTTTTAAAAACAAATTATCCAAAACATTGGATCCAATTGAGCCATTCGCACTCAATTGAATAATCCCATTTTTTTGTTTAAAAGTGCTATCTGATGAAAGGAGATACATCGTAGGAACTTGAGCATCCGCCGTTATTCCACAGAACAAAAACACAAATAAAAAACTGCCTTTTGTGTTGTTCCAAAATATAGCCCTTATGTTATGAATGAAAAGTTTACGGCTCATACATTGCATCTATTTGTAACCAAGCTTAACATTCGCATCACCCACAATCTTATAATCGATGATGTAACTTTTATACAACCCGGAAGCTTCACCGAAATCTGGTGAGTCAAGAACTATTCTGATAACAATACGATTTTCCGTATTGAATTTCCCGATAATCGTATTATTCAATGGTATGCTGATGACCGATTCTATAGGTGACGTCACTCCAGCGATGGAAGTATTCATAGCCGCATCAATTACACCGTTATTTATCAATGATGTCAAATAATGATTTTCATTGTCAATCAGGAAGGCATCGCATTTTGCTGAAAACGGAAAATAATTGTTCGCGTATAAGTACAGGAATCCGTCTGCTTCAAGATCCACTTCTGATGCAATCGCCAGAGTATCCATAAAAGTCATATTATCTATACTCATCAACAATGGTATATCTAATTCAAGATTTGCATGCAGTGCATTATCGGCGTAAATAAAATCATGACCATCCGATACATCGCCTAATGGATTAATGGCAATATCTCCCTCCAGCGTAAATTCATCAGGAAGATTTTCAATGAATGGAACAATGTTGCTGTTGATCTCATTCATATTAAAATCATATTCCGTTGTGACAACTGTGCCACCATTGTCGAATGCTCTCGTAATGTTCAGTGGTTCGAAGAGAGGATCAAAATCAAGCACGACACTTGTGTTCTGCGCAGAGTTAAAATTAGACAGTGTATTTAACTCAATTCGTGCATCGGCACCAACAGCATTTGAAATGTGAAATTTCATTCTTGCCTGTTCGAGATTCAAACTGCCATCCGGAAAATTTACTTGATCTCCAAAGTTGACTTGTTGATTCAGGTGATATAGTTGTTGGCCAAAATACCCTCTTGCATATTCAACAACCGGATCAACAAATCGAAGTTGAACGACCACGCTATCATCACCACTGACAAGTGTTTGTGTTGGTGCACCAACGGATGGTTCGATAGTGAGGTGAGTATAGATCCGATTGAACATTGCTCCTGTTTCACCGGTGAGATCGATGTGGTGGTGACTCAAATCAATCACTCCTTCCGCAATAAATGGCGTAATGCCGACAGATGGCTCTGTGGTGATTGCGATCACTGTTCCTAAACCATCCAGAGTCACACCGGGAAGCTCATAGTTGCAATCCAGGTATCCATTAATGTAACTGCGTACGGAGTATTCAAGAAAGCCGGATCTGATGTGGATTTCTCTAAGTTCAACATCGTTAAGAGTCAAAAGATTATTTTCTTCTTCATCTATAATGACCTGTCCTGCCGGTATCGGAAATGGTCCACCTATGATCGGCACGTCGAATCGTTTTGAGATGGTTGTGTCAGGTATACTTACCAAAGAATCAAGATCAAAATCTGTGAGGTCTTCAGCCAAAATAAGATGCCACAAACTATTTTCATCAGCGCTTAAAAGCGAATCAGGTACAAGATCATCAATATGCATTGTGCCTGTTGCCAAAGGAATCAAAACGCCACTATTCCATGTGGTACGTTCTTCTCTTTTGCAAGACAGACAGATTGATGAAATCAAACAATAGCACAAAAATATTTGAACAAGTCTCTTCATTCTGAAATTGATCTTACCTCTCAGATTTTTTATACCCTAATAACAACTGCGGTCTGGTTAATTTTAGAGTGGTAAATAACAATGCAATAATGATTGGAATGACTGCCACATGCAGTCGTTGCGGTATAATCAACCAAAGCACAAGAGTAGCAGCAAGAAGGTAAAAGTAAATCTGTATCCACTTGATTGACCAACCCTTCCATTTTGAAGCCGAAAAAAATGCAAATAGAAGGTTCAGTGGATTTGCCCAAAGCAGATTAAGGTTCCATTTGGTTGCAGTATGATCTGTAAAAAACCAGAGGAAAACTACAAAGACTCCCAATAAACCAGTGACCAGAAACAATGTTCGATCCGTGAATACAAACAATTTTCTTTTTTTCATGAAAAGACCGAACACCAGATGAATCAACAAAAAACCAGTCATGACAACTACAGGAGTAAAAAAAGAGTCTTGGGTAAGTTCATATTCCTGGGGAAGTAATTCTTCAGCTCTCGAAACTAGTTCATGGTTCTGATAAATCGCGAATGAAAATTCCTTCATCAGCGTATCGGGTAGAAACATAAACTGTCCACTTTCAATCTCCCGGTCGCATGGTATTCCCAATGCGAGATCAATTCCGAAGTCACTCCAAGGCTGGTAATCCAGATAAGTTTGAATCGCTTGTCGGAAAGTGTAATCCCGTGGATAGACATAGCTGAAATTAATTTCAGACATCGCTTTAACCTCAGCAGGATCGGGATGCACAAACTCCAATGGTTGCGTTGATGCGTTGTTTTCAGCAGTTGCTCTTATGATAATATCTCTTACGCGTGTTGAACAGTTGTCATAAAAAAAGTCGTAGCGATATGTTCTATTCTGAGGTAAAAAGTTTTCCTCCAGCAAATCGAGCATACGTTGCTTTTGATCTTTGGTAAGCAACAATGTCTGCTCGTAAATGCCTCTTCCTGTGTAGATGTATTCCTCCTGAAAAAACGGAAAATCCTCCTTTGATAGAACGTAGTCAAGTTTACCACGAGCGAACTTCACATAAAAATCATCATCGAAAATGAATGTGCCATAGTTATAAACCCAGTCGACCCATTGGCCGCGTATGCTATCCTGATATCTGATCGCCGTGTGGCCAAAAAGACTATACAGATCGGGACCGGGCGTACAAGTAATCAAGGAGAATTTCGCCGATTCGGTAACTTCGAATGCTTTTGCAAAGTGAAATGAACATAAAAAAACAACCAGCAATAAAAACCTGCGGATTTGTGTACCTATCAATATCATTTTATCCGAAATTCTGAAATTCATAAAGTATTTATTTCGCCCGTGAAAACTAACTCGGCAGGTCCGCACAACCAAATATCACTAAAATTTCCTTTGCCATTATTAGTAAAATGAACTTCCAGTTTACCTCCGCGGGTCAAAACAGTTAATGCTCTGGTTTCCGAATGCTTAAACCCAAAGGTTAAAGCTGCTGCGGTGACGCCAGTTCCACAACTCAATGTCTCTTCTTCAACGCCCCTTTCATAAGTTCTTATCTCAATCATGTGATCATGCTCCCGAATAAAATTCACATTGATTCCCTTTTCTCTGTAGCGTTCACTATATCTGATTTCACGCGCATCATGCACGAGGTCCATCCCTTGAATTTCATCCCGATAAATCACATAATGAGGTGATCCCGTATTCAAAACAAAATTTTCGCCTTCCCGATCGATTTCATGGACATCCTTCATTCGAATTTTCACTATTTCATCATCGCTGACGAACTCGTGCTCTCCATCAATAGCCTTGAACCGACCTTGATTTTGCGATATGCCGAGGCTTCGTGCAAACTTCACTGCACATCGGCTGCCATTGCCACAAAAACTTTGCGAGCCATCGGGATTATAAAAATTCATGTAAAAATCAACTCCGCCTTCATTCTCAAGAAGAATAATACCATCGCTTCCAATTCCAAATTTCCGGTCGCAGATCTTCTCAATCTGATCCTTGCCCAGCTTGATTTGATTCTTCCGGTTATCGATCATCACGAAGTCGTTGCCTGTACCCTGATATTTTACAAAAGGAATCTTCATTATTCGGGTGCAATGTAATGCTCAGAAGTGCCTCCATGTAGCATTTCAACACTGGTTTATGATGTCTGTATCCAGACCTGAATTAACATTGGAGTGCGTCCACATTATTTCAAATGGCTTCCGCCAAATATTTCCGAACGCCTTTGTACAGCTTGCATCACGTGACTAATCACATCACCGAAGTTCATTTATACTCGAATAAGCCCAAAAAATGCCCTTCCTGACCTACATCATGGAGTTGAAGTGTAACTTGCGCGCTTTCCCAACTGACAGGAATGGCTACTTTAGAAAAGACGGAGACAGGCAAATCAGCAACACTCAGCAGCGAAAAGCTTCTGGAGGCATTCAGACTAATGGCTACGGCCAAGTGCATGGCAGAAGTTTATGAAGAGAATGCCAAGGTCACAGCGAAATACGTTCACGCTACTTCACGTGGCCATGAAGCGTGTCAACTTGCTTTGGGTTTGCAACTTAAGCCTTGCGATTATCTGAGCGCTTACTATCGCGACGACAGCATTCTTCTCGCAATCGGCATGACACCTTATGAACTGATGCTGCAGTTGATGGCGAAACGAGATGATCCATTCAGTGGTGGACGTACCTATTACTCTCATCCTTCTTTGCGGAGAGACGATATGCCTAAAATTCCGCATCAAAGTTCTGCAACCGGCATGCAGGCAATTCCGACAACAGGAATTGCACTTGGCCTTCAATACAAAGAGCAACAAGGTCTGAATGATTCAACGGAAAATGGAGTAGTCTTCTGTTCTATCGGTGATGCTGCCATGACGGAAGGTGAAGTCAGTGAAGCTTTTCACATGGCCTCACTCCGACAACTGCCCATCATATATTTTGTGCAGGACAATGAATGGGACATCAGCGCTCATTCTTCTGAAATTCGATTTGGAGACGCTGCCACGTTTGTAAAAGCTTTTCCTGGCATTCGTTCCAAATCTCTTGACGGAACAGACTTTGTAGAATGCTATAAAACGATGGAGGAAGTAATTGCCGATGTTCGGAAACACCGACGTCCGTGGTTGATTCATTGCAAAGTACCTCTTCTTGGCCATCATACCAGCGGCGTCCGAAAAGAATGGTATCGCGATGATTTGGAAAGCGCACAGAAAAGGGACCCATTCCCGAAATTTATTAAACAACTAAAAGGATTTGGTTTTTCAGAAACCGACCTCGAAAAAATCAGACTGGCAGCACGAGTTGAAGTTGATTCGGCATATCAAAAAGCTCTTGCAGCGGAAGATCCACGCCCATCAGACCTATTCGATTACGACTTTGCCCCTACTCCGATTACAGAAGAAAAAGGTGAGCGTGAGCCTTTAGGAAAAGAAGCCACTGTCATGGTGGATTCTGCTCTTTTCGCCATGCAGGAAATTCTTGCCAAACACCCTGAAGCTCTTTTGTATGGGCAGGATGTAGGAAAAAGACTAGGTGGTGTTTTTAGAGAAGCCGCGACACTTGCTGAAAAATTTGGTGACAATCGCGTTTTCAACACGCCTATTCAGGAAGCTTTCATCATAGGGAGTACAGTTGGTATGAGTGCCGCGGGACTTCGCCCGATTGTCGAGGTGCAATTCGCAGACTATATCTGGCCAGGATTGAATCAACTTTTCACAGAAGTGAGTAGAAGTTATTACCTGAGCAATGGCAAGTGGCCAGTGAGTTGTGTGATCAGAGTGCCGATTGGTGCATACGGCAGCGGAGGACCCTATCACAGCAGTAGCGTCGAAAGCGTGCTGGCAAATATTCGCGGGATCAAAGTTGCCTATCCATCTACAGGTGCTGATTTGAAAGGATTATTGAAGGCTGCTTTTTATGATCCTAATCCGGTAGTGATGCTCGAACATAAAGGACTATACTGGAGTAAAGTGAAAGGCACTGATGATGCACGCACCATTGATCCGTCAGAAGACTATGTGATCCCGTTTGGTAAAGCTCGAATTGTTCTGGAGTCAACAGAAAAAGTTTCCGTTGCGGTGATTACTTATGGAATGGGAGTCTATTGGTCTTCTGCGGCCGCGAAAGAATTACCTGGTCAAGTCGAAATAATTGATCTTCGAACGATTAACCCACTCGACGAAGAAGCCATTCTTCTGGCAGTCAAAAAATGCAATCGCTGTCTGGTAGTTACAGAAGAAGCGCCACGTAATAGTTTCGCACAGTCACTTGCCGGCTTCATATCAGAAAAGTGTTTTGAATTTCTGGATGCACCAGTCATGACTATCGGTTCTGAATGTTTGCCAGCTATACCACTCAACTCTACCTTGGAAGCAACAATGTTGCCCAATGCGGATAAAGTTTTGACCAAAATGAAGGAGCTACTTTCTTATTAAAACAAACTCAACTAACCATTTCAAAATAAAAAAATGAAAAATCTGATTCTCATTTCATCACTCATTTGCGTGATGCTTTTCAGCTCATCGATTCACGCTCAAAATTTCGAAGGAAAAATAAAAATGAAAATGGAAGTCGTTGATGTTCCCAAAGAAATGGAACAAATGAAAGCCATGATGGAAAGTACCATCACAACCTATACAAAAGGCAAAAAATCCAGGTTAGAAATGTCCAATTCTATGACTGGCAATACTGTTGTGATTTCCGATCTCACCAAAAACGAAGTCGTAATGTGCATGGATATGATGGGAAAAAAAACTGCCGTTGTTTCGAATACTGAAGAGTACAAAACCAAAAATGGAAATGAATCTAACCCAAAGATGGAATATACATCTACCAATGAAACGAAAATTGTTGCCGGACATGTTTGCAAAAAAACGATTGCCAAAATTGCTCATGAAGGCGAAAAAATGGAAATGGAAATTTGGTACGCGCCTGATATCCAGAATACAAATCTTGAGATGTCGGATGTTCCAGGGATGCCGTTGGAATATTCAATGAAAATGGATCAATTCACAATGCACTTTATCGCCAGCGAAGTTGCGGTTGAATCAGTTCCAGATTCCAAATTCGAAATTCCGGCTGACTATGAGCGCATGACTTCAGAAGAATTTCAAAAACAAATGAGTGGCGGGTACAAAGGCAAATAAGCATGTTATGAATTACACATTCGTTTGATACTAATTTTATGAAGAGATATCTTCCAACACTATTCATTATTCTGGGGTTGATTGCCTTTTATTTCTATAGATATAAACGTGCACCGGATCTAGAATTCAGTGAATTGGAAATTGTTGCAGAAGATGGGAGAAAAACAAACATTACATCAGAACTTGGAGAACATACGGTCATTCACTTTTATGCTTCGTGGTGTGGCCCATGCATAGGTGAAATAAATTCAATCCGGCAGAACGCTGAAATGCTTCGAACTCTTGGACTCACTTTTATCTTCATTACAGATGACACGGATGAAAAAATTGCATTGATCAGGGAAAATATGCCAGAAGAAATAAAATTTTTCAGAATCAACAATTTAAGTGATGCCGGCATTTACACCTTGCCGACAAGTTATTTCCTTGCAGGAAATGAAGTGCTCAAAAAACAAGTTGATGTATTTGACTGGAGCAATAAAAATGAATTAGAGAGAATTACATTTAAAAGATAATAGAAAAGAAATCATGGCAAAAGTAACCACCATATTAGACGGTATTGAAACCACATTTGAATTGGATCAGCATGGAAACAGCATATTGGATACAGCTCTGGATTCCGGACTTGATGCACCATTCAGCTGCAAAGGCGGTGTCTGCACAACCTGTATGGCTAAGCTCACAGAAGGAGCAGTGCACATGGATGCTAACTATGCACTGACAGATAAGGAAGTGAAACAAGGATTTATTCTTTGTTGCCAATCACATCCACTAACCGACGTCGTAAAACTCACCTGGGATATCTAAAACCAACCATCATCAGCAGCCAAGTTCATTGGCCAATTATTGCTATTCTTTTTAGCACAACTTTTTAATAAGCGGATTTGCTTGTTTGCAAGCGAAAGTGGAAGATATGCTGACATCAAATTGAAGAGCGATAGCTGATAATACAAGGTTGGTATCGCCTCCAATTGAACTAAATTTGGGAACATGATTCCTTTCCGACAAAGTTTTATCCCCTTGCAAATTCTCCTGATGATGTCGGTCGGATTGAAGACACATGCGCAAGACATGTATTCAATTCAAAATGGAAAAATTCATTTTGTTTCCAATGCGCCAGAAGAAAATATTGAAGCGATGTCAAGAGAACTGTCAGGGCTTATGAACATTGTAGAAAACACCTTCGCGTTTTCAGTCTATCTGAAGACATTCAAAGGTTTTAACAGCCCATTGCAGCAAGAACACTTTTATGAAAATTACATGCAAACGGATATTTTTCCCAGATCCACATTCACCGGAAAATTGATTGACAAATTCGACCCCAATACATCGAAACAGAAAGTAAGAGCAAAAGGTCAATTTGAAATTCATGGAATCAAAAAAGAGAGGATCATTGAAGTAAACCTGACCAAAACCAACAAAGGATTCCTGATCGAATCTGAATTCAACGTATTACTTGAAGACCATGGAATACAGGTGCCACAGATCGTCTTTCAGAAAATTGCCGCCAACATCAATGTATCTATAACAGGTGAAATGCTTCTTAAATAATATCATTCTTCGCCTTTTTTACTGCGCCGTATTCATGCTATGCTGGAGGGATGTACATGGACAAATTCCGCTTTTTAAGTCCATTGAAGTTACTTCCAAGCTCTCCGGAATCAAGGTATTGATGATGGCACAGGACTCGTCGGGGTACTTGTGGTTAGGAACCAACAACGGCATTCTAAAATTCGATGGCGTCGACTATCAAACCATAGCCTTACCTGATTCCTTAAAAAACGTTCATGTGAGCGCTCTTCTTGTTGGCAAAAAAGAAGTAGTCGTTGGGTTTGAAAATGGTTGTGTTGTAAAAGTGAATAAAAGATCTTTGACTCTGGTTTGGATTCAATCAATCGCTGATGTTGCTATTACCGCACTAATACACGACGGTGAAACGATTTGGGCGGGAACCGAAGGGAAAGGTGTCAGAATAATCCAATCAGATCAGGTTTTTACCTACACCACAGCTGATGGTCTGGCTGACAATTACATTCATGCATTTGAAATAACACGAAATAAACTGGCCATTGGAACAGATCTTGGCTTGTCAATCGCAGAATTTTCGAATGGAGAATTCTTTTGTAAAAATTTCGACACTTCCAATGGACTTTGTGACAACCTGATCTTATCTCTTAAAAAGTATGGACAAGACGATGTCCTGATGGGAATGCAAAATGGAACACTATGTAACATCAACATGATCACAAATCAGTTGACGAATTTCCCTAATCTGAATGCACTTGCACTTTCACCCATTCAAAAAGTGTTGCTCATCGAAAATGAAATTTTAGTTACGACTGAAAGTGATGGTGCTTACATTGTCAATTGGGAGATTGAAAATCAGGTGCAACAATTCCTGCTTCATGCTGATGGTGAGGCCTCTCAAATTCCATTGGATTGCCTCATCGATCATGAGGGTAATCTCATTATTGCATTCGGTGAAAACTCACTTCTGATTGCTGATTTTCGGATGCAATTTATACGTGATCATGATGGACAAGCTTTTTCCGACGCACAGTGTTTAATTTCAGATCAGCAGGGCAATTTATGGTTTGCGAATAGTGAAGGAATCTTCAAACACGCAGGTGAATTTGCCAATGACCAATTAATTGAAAAATACTATCACGCACCGAAAAAACTAAGTAAGATCATTACCTTGTGTGAAGCCGATGATAAACATATCTGGTTTGGCACCTTCGGCAGTGGCCTCGGTTGCATCAATACTAAAACAAAAAAAGTCAAACTTTATACAGAAGCAGATGGATTGATCAACAACAACGTATTGTCAATCGCCATACAAGATGGAACATTGTGGATGGCCACTCTTGGAGGTGCGTGTTCAATGCGAATGATAAACAACATTCAATTCTTCGAAACATACGATTCGAAAAGCAAACTTGGAAGTAACTTTATCTATACCGTTTTTGCAGACAAAAAAGGAAATGTCTGGTTCGGAACAGATGGCAATGGTCTTGTAAAATTTCACAATTACAATTTCACTTCCATTCTTAGTTCATTTCCAGATGCCGGAAAATCGATCGTTTCTATCACTGAAGACGAACATGGCAATTTATGGTTCACCTCCACTGATAAAGGTTTGCAATGGACCAACGGCCGCGAGCTACATAATATTACACTCAATACAGACAGGGAAAAAGTGGACGTCTTTGCCATTCACAATGATCCCAATGGAAATATCATTGCATTGACATCGTTGGGTATTGCAGTTGTCAATCATCATTCGGAAAAAACAAATTTCATCCGACCAGGATTTGAAATTAAGGTGAACTATCTGAACGTAATTGCAAAAGACATCAGAGGAAGAATGTGGCTTGGAACGGAGGAAGCGTTGATCCGATTTCAAGACTTTAACAATGACAAAAGAATCAGACCTCGTCCATATCTCGAAACAGTGGATGTAATGCTTCAACCGATCGATACAAATCAACATCTCTTCGAGTACCATCAAAATCACTTCACGTTCAAGCTTGCTTCTATCTGGTTGCAAGACCCTGAAGCGATCGTATTCCAGTACAAGCTACAAGGATATGATGTAGATTGGGTGACAACCCGAGATCATGCGGCAATATTCTCAAAACTTGCACCCGGTAAATACACCTTTATGGTCAAGTCATCTGCCAATACCGATTGGTCTGATGCGTTGATCCAATCTTACTCATTCACTATCCTTCGACCATACTGGCAGGAGTCCTGGTTTTTTGTTTTGATCATCACAAGTTTAGTTCTGCTCATTTGGATGCTTCTCAAGTTGCGATTGAATGGAATCAGAAAAAAAGAAATTCTGGCGCGCGAAAAAGTACAAAGCCAATTCGACACATTGCGGAATCAAGTAAATCCGCACTTTCTATTCAACTCTTTCAACACACTTATTTCGATCATTTCGAACAATCAGGATGCAGCAATCGGTTACGTTGAAAAGTTATCTGATTATTTCCGAATTGTATTAGTGCAAAGAGACAAAGATGTTATTACCGTTAAAGAAGAGCTGGAACTTGTAAACAGTTATCTCTTTCTTCAAAAACAACGATTCGGTGACAATCTTCGCATTGAAATTTTCACATCAGAAATTGTTTTGAAAAGTTTGATTCCGCCCCTCACTCTCCAATTGCTTGTAGAAAATGCTATCAAACACAATGTCATTTCAAAGTCGAGACCACTTTCCATCATCATCAAAGGCGATGAACTCAGCATTACGGTCAGTAACAATATTCAAGAAAAAATCACTAAAGAAGCAAGTACTGGCATTGGTCTCGAAAATATCAGACACCGATACAGAATTCTTTTTGAACGTGAAATCAAAATATGGTTTGATGCTGAAAAGTTTATTGTTACCCTCCCACTGATTCAGATGTAAAATCCATAACACTTTCTTTGAAGTCATCATCCTGCCAGACCGGATCCGGAATCTTCCTATTCAGAAGATTTCGTTTGATTTAGAATTCAGTATGTTGAAATATTTGTTCTGTTAAATAAAAATCGGAACATGATGATCCATTTGAACAAAAGCGCAGAAATCATTACGATCAATGATCTACCTCAAAGAGCAATTCTTGAAATCAGAGATCTCACAGGCAGACTTATTCGTTCCGTGTTAACAGTGACGCCTACATTTACAATGGACAGCGAAAACTGGCTGAATGGCTCGTATGTGATCACAGCTGTGCACGATAAAGAAATTCAAACTCTTCAACTTCAGATAAAACATTAAAAGTGGTTTTGGTTATGGTGAAAAACAATGGGTCACACATGTGGCCCTTGTTTATTTATCGCACTTCCTCAGATTCAAAACACTCTTCTGACATTACTTTTATTCCACGTCGAACTTTTCCTGTTCATTCCTAAAAACGACTTGTTCGGCTGTAATGAAGGTAAACACTCATTTGGAATTACCAATTTTGGTGTGCACAAGAATGGAGATGCAGGTAAAAGAAAAGTTTTGCTGAATTCGAAATGCTATCATTGCAATGAACACTTTGAGTCGCAATCATATCGTGAAAGCCAGCTTTGAAGAAATTCAGATTGAAAGCAGTAAAATAGATGGCCAGACTAAAATAAACTCCATCAGTTTTCACCATATTTACCAAAACTTCCTCAAGTCCAGAACGATGAAAATATTTCTTATCGAAGACGAACCACTTGCCCTAACAAGGTTGAAGCAACTACTTCTTGAAACAAATAAATCAATTGATATTGTCGGGGACGCTGACAGTGTAGAAACTGCGCTGATCTGGTTGCAAGGTAATGACACACCTGATGCAATTTTTACTGATGTGCAATTGGCCGATGGAACTTGTTTTGATCTATTCGCGAAATACAATCCAAAATGTCCTGTCGTTTTTATAACCGCATACAATCATTATGCAGTTGAAGCATTCAAAGTGAACGCTCAAGACTATCTTCTCAAACCATTAAAAAAGGATGAGTTGGAAAAAGCCATTGAAAAAATTGGAAGACACATTACGCCTATACTCTCTAATTTAGACTATACAAAACTTGCTCAGGCTATTATTCAGGAAGAACAAAAATTTGATCGCAGATATCTCATCAGATACGGCGAACAAGTGAGAACTGTCAACAGCGACGAAATAGCATATATCTACACTACACACAAAGCTATCTTTCTGGTACTGTTCACAGGTAAAGAATATCCGATGGATAAAACGATGGATAATCTGGAGAAAGAATTGGACCCAAAGAAGTTCTTTCGAATCAACCGTCAATTTATTGTGAATCTCAAGTCCATTGGAAATATGCATGTTGTGTCTAAATCAAGAGTTCAGATAGACCTCAATCCTCCGTACAAGGAAGATGACGTAATTGTGAGTACAGAGAAATCACCTCACTTTAAAGAATGGCTTGGTGGCGAATAACTTAATCGAACACAACTGCATCACACTAACTATTGATAACCAACAAATATGAACGCTGCCCAACTCCATCTGCTAATGAATCACCTGCCGTCGATCAGAGAAATTGCAGGATTTGCAGTCTTCCTTACGGAGTGTTTTTCAAAAAAGATGTTTAGCAGAAGAAAGGTGCGTGAATCGTTTTGCAGCTACAAGAAGTTGGCGATTTCGAAGCACTAAACTGTCTACCACCACTGAACTTGATACGAATCACAAAGCTTCATTTAACCACTGAACCGCCAATTTCTTGTGCTGTTGCCTGCTGGTGTTACTGTCATACTGTTCGTTTTAGCTTGTGTTCTGCACAGTCAATTCGCAATTCTGTGTCGGCAAGTTTTGAGTTTAAGAGTCCGCAAAAGTGTTCTTGTCCGTTTTTATTTGCTTTGTAAAAATGACAAGTAAAACACATTCTTTGTATGGTTATAATTCCCGCTTTGTTCAAATGATTAATAATGTCCAACAAACTCAATAATAAATTCTCTTTGTCAGTTGAATGTAGATTGTCAATAGGGATTTGTATTTGTTTTGCAAATAAAGAGGTCTGTTCGGCAATGGTTTTTCCTTTTTTGGTTAGGTTAATAATATAGCTCCTTGTGTCGTGTAGCTCGTATTCTTTTTTAATAAGCTGTTTTTGTTCAAGCGTTTTAATAGTGTCGCTGATGGTTGCCTTTGTCATATTAAACTCGTCAGCCAAATAACTTACTTTTCTTTTTTCGTCAGAGTGATGCAACAAGAAGATAAGCACCTGGACTTGAATTGGACTTAATGAAAATTCTTTGCTTTCATTCCAAAGTAAAACCCTAAAAGCTTGCGAAACTCTTTCCAAAGAAGCAACAATTTTGCTTTCAATACTTGAATTCTGATGTGCTAAATCAAACGCCGATTTTTCCATAATAAAATTTACTTGCAATTTTCCATTTTGATTATAAAATAACCTTGTTCCTTAATGTCTGCTTCCCAATTAGGTCTTAAAGTCTCAACGTGGCAAAACCTACATTCTTTTGATGTCAATGGTTGCTCTTCTTGTCCTATTGTTTTTAAATACGCTTTGCCATAAGCATAAATTACAACTGTATCTTTAATTTCTTCAGGTGCAAGAATGTCAAAGTGCATTATTGTCCCGTCTTTTTTAGTTACATAAGTGTCCCAAACAGCGACTTTCATTTTACTTGTTGTTTTATTTTGTGCTTGGCTGCATCCTTGCATGAAGGTTAGAAGCAAAACAATGTTTAATAATAATTTCATTTCTTTTCTTCTGATTTCAAATAAAATGCCACACAAAGTTAGTTGTCCTAACTTTGTGTGGCAAACTTCTTAACCTTTTACATCAGCCATTGAAGCTCCAAAATTAATGTGCAATACATTTCCGTTTGGTGTGACCAAAGCTGGAACAGATTTTACACCTGCTTTCTCTGCTTCGTCAATTCTTGACTTGTCGTTACCAAAGTGAACAATTTCAACTTTGTCTGAACCTAAAAGGTTTACGATGTCATGTTCTGCACTAACGCAAACAGGACAACCTGCGTGATAGAAAACAGATTTACTCATTTTTTATGAATTTAATTTGTTTGACATTATTGTCGGCGCAAATATTGTTAGGATAACTAACAATAACGCAGAAAGTTTTCAACTGTTTAAAATTCAGGTCAAACTAGCTGTCTATTTTGGTAGGTGGTGTCGTCCGCTACGCTTGCAGGTAACATACTTATAGCTGCTCTGTAACCCAACGGCGAACTGCATATTGTAATTCCCGATTCTTCGATTTTGTTTTGCCTGCATGGAAAAAACAAATTGGAAAGGGCACTTGGCTGCATGGGAATCATCAGGCCAAAGTAAGAAAAAGTATTGCGAGGAGAAAG